>JAFZFW010000005.1 GCA_017555685.1 Methanocorpusculum sp. | reverse complement strand
TTGATGCAGTGTACAACCTGACTGCTGAGCAGTTCGAAGCAGCCGCAAACATTATTGAATACTGAATATGAGATACGATTTATACGTAGTAACAGATGAGGGCCTTTCCCGCGGAAAGACGCATGCAGAAATTGCCCGTGAAGCTGTTGCCGGCGGGGCTGATGTAATTCAGTTCCGCGATAAAAATATGGATTCTGCATCTCTCTATGCTGCAGCAAAAGAGATTGCGGAAATCTGTCGCGGAAAGGCATTGTTTTTTGTAAACGACCGGCTTGATGTTGCGCTTGCTGCAGGAGCAGATGGTGTGCATGTGGGGCAGAGCGATTTGCCGCTTACTGCAGTTCGCCGGATTGTGCCGCAGGATTTTCTGGTCGGAGTATCTGTTGGTTCTGTAGAAGAGGCACTCGCAGCAGAGGCTGACGGGGCAGATTATGTGGCAGTCAGTCCGGTGTTTTCGACTGCCTCAAAGAGTGATGCAGGCAAAGGGCACGGACTGGATACTGCACGCGCTATTTGTTCTGCAGTCTCGGTTCCGGTTGTTGGAATCGGCGGACTCAACCGGGAAAATATTCCGGAAGTTATCGCAGCAGGCATTGACGGCATTGCAGTGATTTCTGCTGTTGTCTCTCAGGAAGATATATCCGCTTCTGCGGCAGAATTATCTGCTATAATTGCGGAGGCAAAGAAGAGCGTATGAGTGAAGAGGTTGTGCAGTGGTGTATTCGCGTCCCCATTCAGGAAGGGGAGGCAATGCGCCGGCAGGTTATCGCAGACGGAACAGCAGACAGAACGCTTCGTCCGCGGGCAGAAGACGGATTTTTGTTAATCCCCATCTGTGAAAGACGCGAGGGGGCTGTGCAGATGCCGTTTGCGGCAAGCCCGAAGAGAGAGGAACTCCCGCGTCATGAACAGGTCGGCGGACTTGTTATTCTTCAGGAGGATGACGTAGAGGGTGCAAAGAAGATTCTGCAGAACAGACCAAACGTGCATACTGCATTGTATGCAACCTCTCCGGTCGAAGGAGAATTCCGGACGCGGACGTTCAAAGTGCTTGCCGGTCAGGATACGACTGAGACGATGTATCATGAGTACGGCAAACGTATGATTGTGGATCTGACTGCGGCATACTTCTCTGCCCGCCTGTCGAATGAACGCCAGCGCCTGCTTTCCCAGATGCATGACGGAGAGAAGGTTCTTGATATGTTCGCCGGTGTCGGTCCGTTTGCAGTGATGCTCGGTCCGAAGGCACGTCTGATGGTGGCAAATGACATAAACCCATCTGCGGTTTATTTGATGCAGAGAAACCTCCGCTTAAACAAAATCAAAACCGTCGCAGCAACGGTTGGAGACGCCAAAAATCTGCCGAATATGCTCTCTCCGCTCAAATTCGACCGCATTATCATGAATCTCCCGTTCGCTGCATATGAGTTCCTGGAGGCGGCGGCAAAACTTGCAGAGAAACGCTGTACAATCCATCTGTACTCTCTGGTCGAGCGTGAAGGAGAGCACAATGAAGATATCCTTCGTGCGTTCCCTGAGGCAAAGATTACGGAGAAGTTCATCCGCTCGTATTCGCCGACAAGCTGGCATGCAGTGTATGACATCGAAGTCGGGTGCTGAAGTATTGTGAAATGTAAAATCTGCGGCACCGGAACTCTGCGTGACTTGGAAATTGCTGTATCTGCAGGAGCGGATGCAGTGGGGTTTATTGTCGGGACAACGCACAAATCCGAGGATTCCATCTCTCCTTCCCAGGCAGGAGAAATGATTCGTGCTCTTCCGCCGTTTATTTCCGGCGTTGTGGTGACGCATCTGACAGAAACCACAGATTTAATCCGTCTCATAGAAGAAACTGCCTGCAGTGTTTTGCAGATTCAGGATATGGTTCCGGTTGAAACGCTTGTTCTTCTCCGCGAACGGTTTCCATATCTGACTCTCATCAAAGCAGTGCATGTCATGGATGAGACTGCTGTCGATACGGCAAAAGTGTTTGCCCGGTATGCTGATGCTATTCTTCTTGACAGCAGAACCGCTGACCGGCTTGGCGGGACCGGCATCACCCATGACTGGTCGATTTCTGCACGGATTGTGGAAGCAGTCGACAAACCGGTGATTCTCGCAGGAGGGCTGAATCCGGAAAACCTTGTTGCGGCAATGTCATCGGTGAAGCCGTATGCAGTTGACGTTCACTCCGGTGTGAAGAAAAACGGTGTGCGGGATTTGGAACGTACTGCTGATTTCGTACAGACTGCACACGGTTTTCACTGACAGGAATTTTATTCTCTGTCTTTTATGATACTGAGTTTCTTTTCTGCTTTGATGTATTCTTTGATAATCTGCTTTTTGGTGTAGCGCCGGTAGGATACAGAAAGATATCCTTCATGTCCTGCGATGTGTTCTGCGACATCTTTGTTTGCGGCAAGGGAGAAGCGGCTGATGAACCATTTTCTGGTCATATGCCAGTGAACGGATGTTCTCTTTCCGTTTACCACGCGGGTGAGTCCGAGTTGTTTTGCGGATTTTCTCAGGTGGTACTGTGCGGATTCTATGGAGAAGGGGAAGAGCCGGTCATCTTTGTCATTTCGTGAACGCAGGTAGTCTAAGAGTGCTTCAGTTGCTTCTTCTGTCAGGTAGGTTGTCCTGGCTGTTTTTGTTTTGGTGATTTCTACAGGGATGGAGATTTCTGTTCGCTCTTCTTCCCAGTTAATGTCGGTTTTTTTGAGTTTGAGGGTTTCCCCAAGACGCATTCCTGATGCAATAAGAACCAAAAGAAGAGTTCCCATGTGTTTTGGGAGGGAGCTGTATATGATGCGGAATGTTCTTCGTTTGAGCTCTATTTCAGTGTTCTGCGGTTTTGGCGGCGGGAGCTGAGCGTTCAGTCTCTGTCGTTCGCGTTTTGTTGTGGGAAATCCGCATTCTTCAAGCCAGATGTAGGCACAGCGGAGATAGAGGTTTGCGGTTGTCGGTGAGTATGCTTCGCTGAGTTTCTGGCTGTAGATATTGAGGTCGAGGTAGTAGTTACGGTTTTTGCGGCTGAGTTCCTGTATGTACTTTTCACTTGCGATGCTTAGGGTGCTGTTTTCGATGTTTTTGTCAGGATATACTGTCTGCAGGTAACGTCTGATTGCGAGACGATAGTTTGCCTGTGTTTTTTTGTTCGGGTAGAGGGTGAGGAACTGTTCTGTTGTGAGGATGTTTTGTCTCGTTCTGCCATGCTTTTTCGGCGTTTCTTTGCTGTTTTTGCTCATATATTTAGTCTTTCATGTGTGGTTATGTGTTTGTTGATGTGTATGCTGTCTGGTATTTTGGAAAATAACGTTCTGCTGTTTTTTGTGGTTTTTCAGAATCCCTGTCTTTGTTACTGACCTCAGTAAATGACAACGCAGCAAATATCTCCATGAACCTATATTCAACGGTCTTTTTTATCTCTCAGCACGACCAATATATTACTCATTAAGGATTAGCCATGCCCGAAGATCCGTTAGCAAACATTCTCAGAAGCAAGCGGGAGACCACTCGCTTCCAGGTATTAGTTGAGATTGCAGAGCACCAGCCGTCCATTCGTCAGCAGGAAATCGCTGATAAGCTTGGTGTCACCCCGCAGGCAATCTCCGAATACGTCCGCGTACTTGCTGAAGAGGGATACATCAGTGCAGAAGGAAGAGGAAGATACTATGTCACCCACAAAGGGGTTGAGTGGGTCTTAAACAATGCAGAAGTCCTCGAAGCATACGCACGCCACGTCAGACGCGACATCATCCACCAGGTCGTAACCTGGGCAGCAATCGCTGACACCGATCTGAAAAAAGGTGACTCGGTTGGGGTCTACATGAAAGACGGATGGCTCTACGCAGGCAAAAAACCGCAGACTGCAATGGGAATGGTTGCAACTGATGCAAAAGAAGGAGACGACGTCGGAGTCGCCCGCCTTGCAGGAATCATCGAACACACCGAGGGCAAAGTCGAAGTGGCAAAAGTCCCGCGTATCGAACGCGGAGGCTCGTCTACTATCGATCCGGTCCGTCTTGCCGCTCTTGGCAAATCCGTGGATGTCGTCGGAGCAGTCGGTCTGGAAGCATACCTTGCACTCAAAAAAGCTGACATCACGCCGGATATGTTCTACGGGGCACGGGAAGGCGTCATCGAAGCCGCATTCCACGGACTGCGCTGTCTGATGCTCATCGTCGACGAAGAGTTCACCGAATTCCTCAAACGTCTGGAAACCGCGGGGCTTTCCTATACCATTCATGAGCTGGTGAAGGAATAAGTGGCAACTATCGTTCAGCCCTATAAGAAAGGGTACAAAATCTTCTTCTGCGACGACAAGAAAGCAGGAAAAATCAAACACGTCGGAACCGTCGAGCTTGAGCAGACCTCAAAAGGAATGCGGCCATCCGAGTTCTTCGTCAGAAGACCGGGCACTTCCCACGTGCAGAAGACGCCGACAAAAGAGTTCATAACAGTACTTCGGGCAAATGGTGCAGTTATGCTCACGGAAACCCTTCCGGAGTTTCAGGACTTCCTTCGCGGCATGAATATCAAGTGGGAGAAGATCTCCCTCTGCCGTACCTGTCTCTTTGATGACAGAATCACCGCCTTAACCGAACAGACCCGCATCCGCTGCGGCACGGAGTTTGTCTGTCTTGACTGTGCAAAGCGTGAGCTCCGCCGTGAACTCGCCCACATCAAGCGCCTGGGAAAGCGGACTCAGCTCCATATCGAAGAGCTCCTCGAAGAGTACCGCGACCTCGATATGGTCTTAGCTATCCTTCAGCCGGAGTCTCTGGACACGAAAAAGACGATGTTCGACTGTCTGGAGGCACACGAGCAGGTCGCAACCGAGCGGATTGAGAATCTCCCGCTTCCGCGTGAGTTCGTAGACGTCTGCGGGGTTGATACCTTAATGCCCGCTCAGCAGCTGGCAGTCGAAGCAGGACTTCTCTATGGAAAAGACCTGCTGGTCGTTGCGGCAACCGCATCGGGTAAGACCTTCATCGGAGAGATGGCAGGTGTGAAAAACTATCTGGAAAAGCGGGGGCGGATGCTCTTCCTCGTGCCGCTTGTGGCACTCGCAAACCAGAAGTACGACCGTTTCTCGGAGAAGTACAAGGACATCACCCAGACCTCGATTATGACGGGAACGTCGCGTCTGAACCTTCCGGAGACGCGGGCTGTTGGAAACCGCGGTTCCGGCGGAGGAATTGTTGTCGGTACCTACGAAGGTGTGGACAACATGCTCAGAAAAGGCATGAAGCTGAACAACATCGGAACGGTTGTAATCGATGAAGTCCAGACCTTGGAAGACCCCGAGCGCGGTCACCGGTTAGACGGTCTGATTGCCCGTCTGAAGTATGTCGCCCCGAAGGCACAGTTCCTCTATCTCTCGGCAACCATCGGTTCTCCGCACGTTCTGGCAAAGAAACTGCATGCCTCTCTTGTGCCGTACGCCGAGCGTCCGGTCGCTCTCGAGCGTCACTTAATCTTCACGGAAAAGGATGCGAAGGTTCCCTACATCAAGAAACTGGTGTTCGAAGAGTTCAACAAAGTTTCTTCGAAAGGTTACAAAGGACAGACCATCGTCTTCACGAACGCAAGAACCCGCTGTCACTCGCTTGCCGAGGCAATCGGTTCGATGGCCGCTCCGTATCACGCAGGTCTTACCTCGCAGGAACGCCGTCAGGTCGAGAAGAAGTTCGAGGAAGGAAAGCTCGCCTGTGTGGTAACGACCGCAGCACTTGCAGCCGGTGTGGACTTCCCGGCAAGTCAGGTTATCTTTGATGCGCTGGCTATGGGAATCAACTGGCTTTCCGTGCAGGAGTTCCACCAGATGATGGGACGTGCAGGAAGACCGGACTATCACGACATCGGCCGCGTGGTGATTCTGGCTGAACCCGGTGCATCCTACTCCCGGGAAACGAAACTCACTGAGGAAGAGGTCGCAATCCAGCTTCTGAGAGGCAGAATGGAGGAGGTCGCACCGGTTTACGAAATCGAGGAGGCGTCTGAGGAGTTTGCGGCAAATGCAGTTGTCGCCCGCGGAAATGAAAAGGACATTGCCGGAATCGGTGCTGCAATGGTAGGCGAAGGCGACGACCCGCTTTCCGAGATGATCCGCCACAAGCTGGTCAAAAAGAACGGCAATGCTCTTGAACTCTCCCCGCTGGGAAGAGTTATGGCTGAGCACTTTATCGGTATGAACCGTGTGCTGGCAATTGACCACCTCGTCCGCGAGATGGAAGAACCACTTGAGATTATCGCCGAGCTTGCCGCACTCGATGAAGAGGAGGCAAAGGAACGCCGCCGCGGAGACAAGAGCTCGGTGGAAAAGAACGGTCTTGCCCGCGCCCGCGAGCTGTCTTCCAGGAAGCAGGAACCGCCTGCATGGGTTGCAAAGCGCAAAGAGCAGAATGCGGCAGTCAAGCGTGAGCACACGAAGGACAGAGTCGAGCGTGCCGGAAAAGGCGAGCGCCGTACACCGGAGCGCGAAATCATCCGCGAGACAAAGGCTCCGCGTCGGGCAACAAAGGAGCAGGAAGAAAGAATCGAGCGCAAGAAGCGTGAGGCAAACCAGTTCATCCCGGCACCGAAACGCCGTCAGTCCAATGAGTGGGACGCAGTGGAGGCAGGAATTGATGCCCGCCGTGCCGGAAAGTATGATGATGCATTAGGCATCCTTCTTGCATGGGTTGACAACCACCCAAGAGACAGCCGGGCATTAACCGAGCTTGGAAAGGTGTATGACCTCCGCGGTTCACGCGACGAAGCATATGCCTGCTACCAGAGAGCGGCAGCCGCTGACACCCAGAACCGTGAAGCTATCGACCGCATGAATGCATACTTAATCGGTATCACCGTCGACATCGACGACCAGCCGGCATCACGGATTCCAACCGGTGTTGTGAAGAAGAAGGGTACATAATTTTTTTTACAGAGGAGAACAGAGAGTAGTATATGCTGTGGATGTATCTGCTTATCCTGGTGTTCTCTCTTCTCACCCTGTATTTCGTCTATGAAGAATACAAGAAATCCCGCTTCCCGAAGAAGGCATTTACTCTTGTTGCAGTCTTGGAAAGCGTTGTCTGTATTCTTTCCGTGATTATGATTCTGCAATCACTCATATGAAATTTAAGGAAACATACCTCTGGATTTTGGGATTCCTTCTCGGAATCATACCATTTATCGTCCCGTTTGCACTTGGCATCTACCGGATGAGCATTGAACATTGGGAACTCTTCGACTGGCTGGTTCTCTACTCATTCATCTACTGGCCGACATACTTTGCAGGATTTCTGCTGATGATAATTTCCCTGATTGGATTCGTGAAATTCAGGGAATAAAAAAAAAGTTAGTCGTGCAGGTGCATTCCTGCACGGCGAAGCTCAAGCTCTTTTTCAACTAAAGCGAAATCCACATCTGCTGCCTTTAACGCAACCATCAGGTGGAACATCAGGTCTGCAGCTTCTCCGACAATCTGCTCCTGTTTACCGTCCTTGCATGCAAGAACAAACTCGCATGCCTCTTCTCCGACCTTCTCGAGCGGCTTGTTTAAGCCCTTCTCGTGGAATAACAGGTGGCGAACATAGGATTTTTCCGTAGATGTGGATTCTGCACGCTGGCAGATAACCTGCCATAACTCATCGAATACATTGGCGTTTGTCATTTTCATCCTCGCTTATCTTTTATCTCCAAGAATCTCTATTTCAGCAATGTCGCGTCCGAAGAACCGGCGGACTAACAGGCGTGCCTTCTCAATAGTAGCTCCGCCTTTTCCGATGGCAAGACCGAAGTTTGACCGCTCTGAAACCGAAACCTCAACCGGTTCAGTTCTGTCTCCAAAGACAACAGATGCAATATCTGCCGGCTTGAACATATTGGCAACAAATGCCTCGCGGGATTCATCATACTCAACCATTTCGATGCGTTTGCCTAAAACGCGGGCAAGCTTTTTGATATTGTCTCCGCCTTTTCCAATGGCAAGACCCATATCTCCTGGTTTGATGATATAGATAATCCGCTCAAAACGGTCGTCAATCACACAGTCTACTGCAGTCGAGCGGGTTAAAATTCGAAGCTCTTCTATGTATCGTCTTTCTTTGAATCCGAGACTTCTCTCCATGACCGCAAGGTCAAGGCAGTCAGCCTCGGTAGGATTTTCACGGGTAAATAAATTTGTCATGATATTTTTCCATTTAGATATTGAGAAAATGAAGGTGGGGTTGCCCCCTATTGGAAGATTAGTAAGAGCGTCCGATTAAAGCCGGCTTTGCAGGCTTGCCGCAGATGATACATCTGCCTTCTTCGTCTGCAACATATTTGCTTCTGATCTCAGTTCCAAGCAGAGTGGAGCTGGTGAGTTCCTCTAACTTGTCTGCACATTCGCGGTCACCGCACCAGTGAACGGTTACGACATTTCCTTCAAGAACTTCGTTTGCTTCCTCAACGGTTTCTGCGTGTTTGAGGTGGGCTTCTAAGTGGTTTTCTGCCTTCTCTAAAATCTGGTCGTGTGCTTCGTTTAAGAGGCGGTTGATGGATTCGACTGCTCCCTCGCGCGGAATCTGGGTCTTGACACCTAAGCGGTTGACACAGACGAGCTGTTTGTTGTCAAGGTCACGCGGTCCAAGTTCAACTCTGAGCGGGACGCCGTGGAGTTCCCAGTGGTAGTATTTTGCGCCTGGACGCATGTCGCGGGTATCGGTCTTGACACGAAGTCCTGCGGCTTTGAGCTCTGCTTCGAGCTCTGCTGCTGCTGCTAAGATTTCGTCTCCGCGCTTTCCAACGATAATCGGGATGATGACAATCTGTGTCGGGGCGACGGTTGCCGGAAGGACGAGACCTTTGTCGTCTCCGTGGACGGCGATGATTGCTGCGATACAGCGCTCGGAGATTCCAAAGCAGGTCTGGGATGCGACCTGGTGTTCACCGTTGGCATCTTCGTAGGTGATGTCATAGGTCGTTGCGAAGTTGTCTCCTAAGTGGTGGACGGTTCCAATCTGGAGGGTTCTTCCGTCCGGGAAGACACAATCAACTGCCATCGTGAAGTCTGCTCCCGGGAATTTGTCCCAGTCCGGACGCTTGGAGATGATGATTGGAACACCTAACTCGCGGTAGAACTCTTTTGCAATCTCAAGTTCGTATTCTACCTGTTTGTTTGCATCATCCCAGTCGGTGTGGACAGTGTGGGATTCCATGAAGGAGGTGATTTCACGGAGGCGGATTAACGGACGGGTGTGCTTTGTTTCGTAGCGGAAGGTGTTGACAATCTGATAGAGCTTGAGCGGTAAGTCTGCGTGGGAGCGAATCCATAAGGAGTACATCGGGTAGATTGCAGTCTCACTGGTCGGTCTGAGTGCGAGCTTGACGTCAAGCGGAGTTAATCCACCGTGGGTGACCCAGTATGCCTCGTCTTCGAATCCTTTGATGTGCTCAGCTTCCTTCATGAACTCGGTTCTCGGGATAAGAAGCGGGAAGAGAGCTTCTTCGTGGTCGCGGTTTAAGAGTTCTCGGAGGTAGTTATAGGTGTGCTGACGAAGTGCGAATCCGAATGGGTACCAGACGTAGAGACCCTTGACAGGGTAGCGGACGTCCATGATTTCTGCACGGCGGATGACTTCGTTGTACCATGCACTAAAATCAGTGCGTGAGGGTAAGCCTTCTGTTTCTTCTGCCATTGATATTGTTCACCTGAAGCATATTATGTTGGACTCGCGAGAGTATTAAGATAGGGGTTGGGCGATGCGGCATGTTCATGATTTCCTGCGTTCAATATAGTAGTCAAATGGATATCCAGATATATGGAAAGCCGGTCTTAGCTGCTGTTGCCGAGCCGGTCAAAGAAATCACCCCCGAACTTCTCGCAATCTTAGATGAGATGGTTCCAATGCTTTCCACCTGCCGCGGCGTAGGGCTTGCCGCCCCGCAGGTTGGAATCTCTGAGCGCTTCTTCATCATGAATGCCGGAGACAAGCTCAGAAAGGTCATCAACCCGGAGATTCTCAAAACCGGTTCTGCACAGGCTGAGATGGAAGAGGGCTGTCTCTCTGTTCCGGGCATCCACAAAAAAGTCCGCCGTCCGAAGAGAATCACTGTTCGCTACACCAACGAAGCAGGAGAGACCATCGAAGAAGAACTCAAAGACTTCCCGGCCCGCGTATTCCAGCATGAATACGACCACTTAGACGGAATCTTATTTGTCGACCGCTTAACACCGGTCGCCCGCAAACTCATCGGCCGCCAGCTTGAATCATTACAGGAGAAAGAATAATGCGTGTAATTTTTATGGGAACCCCGGAGTATGCAATTCGCTCATTAGAGGCAGTCTATGCCGAACATGAAGTGGTTGCAGTCTTAACCAGAGCAGACAAACCAAACAAAAGAGGAAACAAAATCCAGTTCTCCCCGGTCAAAGAGTTTGCCCTCGCTCACGATATTCCTGTGTTCCAGCCGGAAAACCTCAAAGACGAAGCTCTCTATGCTGAGCTTGCAGCACTCAATCCTGACATCTCTGCAGTTGTTGCATATGGAATGATGATTCCAAACAACATCATTGACCTGCCGAAGTTTGGAACCATTAATGTGCACGGCTCGCTTCTCCCGAAGTATCGCGGGGCAGCACCGATGCAGTACTCGGTCTTAAATGGCGACGAGACTGCAGGCGTTACCATTATGTATGTCTCTGAAGCTCTCGACTCCGGAGACATCATCTTAAAGAAGGAAATCCCGGTCGGAGAAGACGAGACATTCGGTGAACTCCACGACCGCTTAGCAGTTCTCGGAGCAGAAGCACTTGTTGAGGCCATGCAGCAGATTACTGATGGTACGTCAACCAGAACTCCGCAGAACTCTGCAGAAGCAACCTTCGCTCCGTCGATTAAGAAGGAGGAATGTGTCATCGACTGGACACTTCCTGCAGCACAGGTGCACAACCGTGTCCGCGGACTCTCGCCAATCCCGTGTGCAAACAC
>JAFZFW010000060.1 GCA_017555685.1 Methanocorpusculum sp. | reverse complement strand
TCTGGATGTATGCGGTAACACCAACCCTGTTTTTCGCCGGAATGCTTGCAGGATTTATTGGGCTGCTCTTTTCGTTCCCCCTTCTTGCAATTCTTGCAGCAGTTCTTCTGGCGCTTATCATGCGGTTTGGGAAAAATACGCTTATCACCTCATTCATCACCAATCAGTTCTATCTCTTCATGGGTCTCTACTCCAGAAGAAAAGATGCAGTAATCTGGCAGAGCACCTCAAAAAAAGTCGGGGAGTAATTACTCCACCGTCACACTTTTTGCAAGATTTCTTGGCATATCCACATCCGTTCCTAACGAAACAGCCGTCTTGTATGCCAGCATCTGTAAAACAACCGATGCTAAAATACTGCCGGCAATCTCTGATACCTTCGGCAGAGGAATAAACACATCAGCAATCTCTTCCGCATCAAGATCTCCGGCATTACCCAGAACAATCTCCGGTGCACAGCGTGCCTTCATCTCTTTTAAGTTTGACATCATAACCGGATACGTAATTCCGGAAAGGCAGACCGCAACGACCGGCGTGCTCTCCGAAAGAAGGGCAAACGGACCATGCTTTAACTCGCCTGCGGCATATCCTTCTGCGTGGATGTAGGAAATCTCCTTCATCTTCAGTGCGCCTTCAAGAGCAATCGGGTAACTCAGACCGCGGCCGACATAGAGAAGCGTTGCGGCATCTTTGACAAGTTCAACTGCAGCATCAACATCATACTCTAAAACCTCCGGCAGATACCGCTGAATCTCGGCAATATCCTCTGTCAGTTTTCCGCCGGAGATGATATTTACCATCTCCATAAATGCTGCAACCTGTGCGGTAAAGGACTTGGTTGCCGCAACAGAAACCTCCGGACCGGCGCGGGTATAGAACGTGGTTTCTGCCGTACGGGTCAGAGAACTGCCGAGCACATTGGTCAGACAAAACGTCTTTGCGCCCTTTTCCTTTGCAATTTTTAACGCGGCGATAGTGTCTGCTGTCTCTCCTGACTGGGACACAGCGATTACGACATCGTTCTTCGGAGTCGGATAGTACTTGAACTCGGATGCGAGGACAACACGCGTTGGAATCCCGCAGACAGTTTCCATCAGATAGGCAAAGACCGTCGCTGCATTCGCCGATGTTCCGCAGGCAACAATCGTTATCGAGCGGGCATCGCGCAGACGACACAGCAGAGATGGATTTTCTGCAATAGATGATGCCGTGTTCGAGAACACCTCCGGCTGCTCATACATCTCTTTGAGCATATAATGCGCAAATCCGCCTTTTCTGATGTCAGCCGCATCCCACTCAAGCACTGCAGTTTTGCGTTCTACAACCTCTGCCCCATGATAGATGGTGTATCCGGCAGGAGTGACATCTGCAAGATCTCCATCTTCCAGATAGATAACCCGGCGGGTATAGTCAAGAATCGGAAGACCGTCCGACGCAAAAATATACTCATTGTCTCCGATACCAAGAACCAGCGGGCTTCCCTTCCGGGCGGCAACAATCTCCTGCGTGTCTTCTGTAATTACCAGAATCGCATATGCGCCTTCCAAAAGCGGCAGGATTTTCGCTACTGCCTCACAAAGGTTTCCGGCATACTGCTCCTCGATTAAGTGCGGAATCACCTCGGTATCCGTTTCCGAGACAAACGTATGTCCGCGCTCTTCGAGTTCACGCTTAAGCTGTGCATAGTTTTCGATGATACCATTGTGAACCACCGCAAGTTTTCCCGTACAGTCAGTAAACGGATGTGCGTTGGTTTTGCTTGGGACACCATGCGTTGCCCAGCGGGTATGTCCGATACCGCAGGTTCCGTTCAGATGAATAGAGTCCTTCGCAGCAGAGATTTTCCCGGTCTCTTTAAAGAGCGTAATCTCCGGAGAAACCGTTGCGATGCCGAACGAGTCATATCCGCGATATTCCAGACGCAGAAGTCCTTCCATACATACCTCAGCCGCCTGACGGTAGCCGAGATATCCGACAATCCCGCACATCTCACATCACCCGCGTATCACTGGGGATTTCCGAATCGATGACCTTTCCGCCGTCAATCTCCACATTGTTTCCGATGATTGCTCCGCAAAGATGGGTGAATGCACCAATAGAAGTGCGGTCTCCGACAACCGAACCAAATCCCCTGGACGAAGTACTGACCATCTCCAGCGTACAGCCCTCGCCGATAATCGAGTCCACAATACGGGACTGGGCACCTATCAGTGTATCGCTCATGACAATACTGTTTTTCATATAGGTAAACGGTTCAATTTCAACCCGTGCACCAAGCGCAGTTCCCGGCTCAATACAGACGTTTGCATGAATCACACAGCCGTCCCCAATGACAGCCGGACCATGGATTACCGTACCCGGTCCAACGCTGACATCTTTTCCCAGAACCACATGACCGCGGATTGTTGCCCGCTGATCAATACTTCCGCGCAGAAGTGAAGACTGCTTCTTTAAGAGATACCGGTTCAGCTCCAGCAGATCCACAAAAGTATCCGCATCATACCAGTTGGAAGCCTCCACCACTTTTACCTGGCGGGCGGTATAATCCATCTCTTTTACCACGAGATCAGGCTCGTCAATCGCAAAGAATTCCTCGTAGAGTTTCCGGTTCAGAACATAAGCCCCGGTTTCCACCAGCGAACCTGACGGAACATCAAAGGCACGCATATTCGTGGAACACAGGAAACCATCCTTCTGAGTAATCACTCCGTAATCCCACGGACGCTGATGCGGGGCAACAAGTACGGCATTTTCCTCCTCGATGAGAGCGCGGATGGATGCCGCATTGATATAATTGTCTCCCGGAAGGACGAGAAGACGGTCAGCATGTACTGCATCTTTGGCGCAGGAAAGTGCGTGGAGCGTTCCAAGCTGTTTGTTCTGCACAACCACGTTTACCGGTACCGGATAGGTGTTTAAGAACTTCATCACCTGTTCTTTGCGGTAACCGACAACAACCGTGATGTCGCGGACTCCGGCTCCCACAACCGCATCTAAGACATGCTCTAAGATAGGGCGGTTTCCTGCCGGCAGAAGTACCTTCGGGCGGTTTTTGGTGAGCGGGCGAAGACGCATGCCTTCTCCGCCTGCCAGAATAACTGCCTGGATACTCATCACTTCACCACCGTGTCATTGTCAAGCTTTCCGGTAATCAGCGTATTCGGCGCAATCTTACAGCCGCTTCCAACAGAAGAGCCGGTGTTGACGGAACAGTTGATGCCGAACTGGACGTTGTCCCCGATGACCGCGCCGAACTTTTTGCGTCCGGTAGAGATGCCGGCAACCTTTACAATTCCATGATCATGGCGGAGGTTGGCGATTTTGGTTCCTGCTCCGAAGTTGCAGCCGCTTCCAATCACACTGTCGCCGATGTAGTTGTAGTGCGGGACTTTCGTGCCGTCAAAGATAATGGAGTTCTTAATCTCTACCGCATGGCCTATGTGACAGTTTTTCCCGACCGTGGTTCCCGGACGCAGATATGCATTCGGACCAACAGTGGTGTTTTCCCCGATAATACACGGACCTTCGATGTATGTTCCGGATTTGACAACCACACCCGGTCCCAGATAGACTGCGCCTTTGATTACGACATTTTCCTCAACCTCTCCAAGACGGGTGTCTTCCAGGGTCGAGAGCAGATGCTCGTTTGCGGCAAGCATATCCCAGGGGTAGCCTACATCCATCCAGAGGGAAAGCGTATATGCTGACAGGCGGCTTTCTGCAATATAGTCCATTAAGGCATCGGTCAGCTCATACTCACCGCGGGAAGACGGAGAGATTTTCTTCAGGACAGCAAAGATTTCTGTCTCGAATAGATATGCGCCGGCGTTGATGATGTTGGATTTCGGGTGCAGGGACTTCTCCTCAAGAGAGGAGATTTTGTCACCGGCAAGTGTTACCACTCCGAAGTCCTCCGGATGTGTAGTGGTAGTCACAGCCATCACCGGTGCTTCAGTACTGCAGACAGCCTTCAGATCATCAACGGTTACCACCATATCACCGTTTAACATCAGGAAAGTATCAGTTACAAACGGCTCGGCAGAACGGAGTGCGTCAGCTGTTCCAAGCTGTTTTCTCTGGACAACATACGTGATTTTCACACCGAAAGCAGTTCCGTCGCCGAAGTAGGCGCGGATAGCCTCTTCCCGATAGCCGACAACGATAATGATATCGCTGATTCCTGCTTCTTTTACGTTTCTGATTAAATGCTCAAGGATTGGTTTTCCGGCAAGCGGAAGCATAACTTTCGGGCGGGTTGTCGTCAGCGGACGCATACGCGATCCTTCGCCTGCGGCAAGAATTACACACTGCATTACTGTACCTCCTTTTCTGCGTTCTTCAGTGCAGACATTCCGGCTTCAAGCATACGTTTTGCATCCTCTTTGGTTCTGCCTTCTGCCGTACATCTGACCTTTGGTTCGGTTCCGCTGGCTCTGATAAGATACCAGCCGTTTTCGTCTGAGAAACGGATACCGTCAGTCGGGTTCTCCGCACCTAACTGATGCATAATCTCTTTTCCGTGCGGAGTCATAACCGCGTCACGGAGAATGGTGTATTTGGGAAGTGCGTCAAGCTCTTCAGCCACATCCCATTCGGAAGAAATCTCGGCAAAGAGCGCGGCAGCATACGGTCCGTCCGGACAGAGGGAATGCTTCGGGAAAATCCAGCTTCCCGATGGTTCACCGCCGAATGTTCCCCAGGACAGCAGTTCTTCGGAAACAAAGCTGTCTCCCACCGGAGTTCTGCGGACGTCAGCAACTTCTTCTATGGCCATAGACGCATCGACAGTGGTTACAACCTGCTTTGCGTCGAGATATTTGGCAAAGAGGGCTAACAGCTGATCTCCGTCCACATAGCGTCCGCGGTTGTCGAATGCCATCATCCGGTCTGCATCACCGTCGTTTACAACAGCACAGGAAGACCCCGTCTTTTTGATAAGAGCCGGGATATGCAGGAGATTTTTCTCCAGCGGCTCGGATGGTCTGGCAAACTTTCCGGAAGCATCACAGTTTACCGGAATCACTAACGCTCCGTCTGCACCAAGAACTACAGGCGTGATGCGGCCTCCTGCCCCGTTTCCACAGTCTACAATTACCTTCACGGATTCAGGAACAGTAATATCAGCAAGGATTTTTTCCTTGTGCGGAGTGATGATATCTGCAGGCGTCACTGAGCCCTGCTTATCCCATGCGGCATAGACCGGGCTTGCCGCACGCTCTTCAATCTCCGCCTGCTGAGCAAGCGTGTAGGATGAACCGTCAGGTCTGAAGAGTTTGTATCCATTATAGTTTTCCGGATTGTGGGATGCGGTAATCATCACCCCGGCGTCAGCATTTCCTGCGGCAAGTGCTACCGACGGTGTCGGAGCAATTCCGCCGAAGCGAACCTCGGCACCGCCTGAGAGCAGACCGGAGAGAATGGCATCCTTCAAGGTACTGCGGCTTGTTCTTGAATCGGTTGCAAGAACTACCCGCTTTGCATCAACAGCCACTGCCGCCCCGACAAGCGGACCTAAGGACAACAGCTCCTGCGAATAGAGCTTACGAATCCCGGATGAACCAAAGAGCATAATGTGGTTATTTTAGCTGTACTATAATATAAACACTGTACTCTCGGAAGAGTTCTGGAAAAAAGAAGAAGGGATTTTACGTCCCGTATGGACACCAGATTGGGATATGCATCAGCGCTGCCAGCCCGTGACAGTTCTGCCCAATCAGCATAACCTCTTTTCCCAGAGCCAAGACCTCTTCAATCTCCTCAAGCTGAGCATCCTCAAAGAATGCCTCGCCGTTAATCAGAATCAGCTCTGCTTCTTCAGGCATCAGCGTCTGGGCGATTCCGGCGATATCATCTCCGATAATGTAGACTGACTTTCCGGCACAGAACTCGACAAGCTCTGCTTTGCAGTCCTCAAAGTAGACCGAGTTACACGGACCGGTCTTTCTGTTCAGCATCAGAAAGCCTGCAGCAGCACTCAGTGCACCAAGAGCCGCAGCACGGGTCTTTGCGGATTTCAGCGGAGCATCATAGAGATTTTCCAGGCGCATGCAGGCAGAAAACGGCTCAGTGGTTGAGACCTCGGAGATTCTTCCGCCAAACTCACAGCCCATACAGACTCCGCGGGAGAACTGGCAGACATGGTTGTTCGGGAGATACTGATACATCAGTGCTCCGTCCTCTGTTCCCATATCCTCACCGGCTTTGCGGAGTTTTACAACAGCATCATGTAATATCATTCTATCAAAGTGTCAAGCAGAACAACTCTTGCCGGAGCTGCGTCTGCGTCTGCAATTTTCAACGGGAGAGCAATCATCTGGTACACTCCGCAGGGGACAGATTCCAGACAGAGGTTTTCGATGATTACCGTATTATTTTTGAGAAGCGTCAGGTGGACATCGGTGTCTCCAACCGAATCAGTATCACAGCCGACAACAGTAATCCCTGCACGGCAGAGAGATTCGGCAAGCGGGAGAGAAAACGCTTCTGCGTGTTTAAAAAAAACAGCAGGGACATCTCCGGAAAAATCCGGATACTCAGTGACCTCTACGCGGCAGATAAGCTGCGCAAGAGGAACATCGTCAATCCCTGATGCACCGTCTATATAGTGTGACGGTGCGTCGATGTGTGTTCCGGTATGCGTTCCAAAGGAGAGCTTCGAGATAACTGCATCTCCTGCAGGAAGCTCTTCGCGGTGAAACTCCGGGTCTCCCGGATATACCGGCATCCTCTCACAGAGGGGAGCTGACACATCGTAAATTTTCATTCAGTAGCCTTCGTTATCGGCAGAATCAATGGCTGCGTCAATCTGCTTCTGCAGTGCCGGCGGGAGACCTTCAATCTTGATGTCAAGGAAACCGCGGATAATGGTTGCCGTTGCTTCCTCTTCTGAGAGACCGCGTGCCATTAAGTACTCGATTTCGTCACGGGCAATCTTTCCGACTGCTGCTTCGTGAGAGAGCTCGACGTCCACAACGTGGCCTTCAATCTCCGGGATAGCGTGCATAACGCCGTCTTTTAAGATTAAACCGCGGCATTCGATGTGACCCTTGGTCTTCGGGCACTCTGCGACAACTGCACCGCGGGAAATAATGGTTCCGCCGTTGGTGATTGCACGGGTTACGAGTTCTGCACTGGTGTTTGGTGCCTGAAGGACAGCGCGGGATCCGGAGTCAACGTAAGATCCGGTTCCGGCAACAATAACGCCAGAGAAGCGGGCAACTGCTCCCTCACCTTTGAGGTATGCGGTCGGGTACATCTGGACCATCTTGGTCGGGCGCATACAGACGTAGTTGGAAAGGAATGTTCCGCCTTCTTCTACGACAGTACAGGTACGCGGGAAGACTTCGACCTCTTCTCCCCAGGTGTGAATCATAGTGGAAGTAACTTTTGCGTTCTTTCCGACGTAGATTTCGTTGACACCATAGTGTGCTCCGACTTTCGTATCCATGGAGGATGCACAGCCGGCGATTAAGTGAATCTCGGAACCTTCTTCGGCGATTACAATGTTGTGCACTGCCTGAATGGTGTC
>JAFZFW010000059.1 GCA_017555685.1 Methanocorpusculum sp. | reverse complement strand
TGTTGCAGATGTTGATGCCGGAATTTCTGCTCTGAACAACCCGGAGGTTCTGCGGATAATTATCGAGCATGGAGATATGGACAGACCATCTGATTTGATAAAACGCCTCCTCATGCGTCCTGAGCTCCTTGCCCTCGGCGGAAAACTTGGTATGAAGACGCTTCTTCGGATGTTTTTGTAAACCGGAGAATTGAAGTTCTTTTTTAGCCTGCAGAAAAAAATCTCAAAAAAAAAAAAGGTTGATAGTTTTCTATTTTTAGCTGCAGCCGGACCATCCGCAGTGTTTGCAGATGCCCATGTTGCATCCCTCACCGAAGTCGAGCGGTTCTCCGCACTCCGGGCACGGGTTTACCGTCTTCTTCTCTCCCGGTGCAGGGGATGTGATGGACCAGTTGTCTAAGGTTGCAATCGTCTGGTTGGTTGCGGCAAGCTCAATGCACTTTCCGACAACATCCGCACAGGACATACCCTCGGAGTTCTTGTTTCTGATTGCAGAGACACAGTGGACCTTTGCGAACTGCTTTACGAACTTCTCATACGGGACACCGTTCTGCAGACCGGTGCTGATACTGCGTCCGAGTGCGTTGCTGTTTGCCTCGCATCCTGCTCCAACGGTTCTGATGAAGACCTCCATCGGTTTTCCTTCGACGGTGGTGTTTACAGTAATGTAGAGACGGCAGCATCCGGACTGTGCAAGGAAGGTTCTTCCGCTCATCTCACGCGGGCGGGTAAAGCCGAGAGACTGGACAACCTGCGGGACCGGCTGTGCCTCAACCTTTGGCTCTTCCTTCTTCTCTTCCTTCTTTTCGAGTGCTAAGACGACATCTTCTCGGGAACCGGTTCTGTAGAGGGTCATTCCCTTAATGCCTTCCTGCCAGGCAAGAATTACGGCGCGGGCAACATCTTCCTTGGTTGCAGACACCGGCATGTTGATGGTCTTGGAGATGGATGCATGCACATACTTCTGGAATGCGGCCTGCATTAACACATGGTCCTTCCATCCGATATCGAGTGCAGTCTTAAACACTGCCTTAAAGGATGCCGGAAGCCAGTCCACATCCTGCACCGTTCCGGTCTCGTGGACGTGGTCGATGACTTCCTGTCTCTTGTCCTCTGCCGCTTTTCCGGTAAAGCCCATGCCGGCCAATACATTGGCGAGCTCTGCCTCGAAGTACGGGTGGACCAGAACGAAGGTCTTTCCAACGGTGTTTCTTCTGGTGTAGGCGTAGGAGAAGACCGGTTCGATACCGGAGGAACAGCCGGCCAGAAGAGAGATGGTTCCGGTTGGTGCAATGGTGGTCAGAGCTGCGTTTCTCATGACGATGCCCTGCTGATCCCAGATACTGCCTGCGTATGCCGGGAAGGTTCCCTTCTCGGTTCCAAGACGGATGGACTCTTCGACAGCGACGTCGTTTACGCGCTTCATGATGTCCTGACAGAAGTTGCGTCCCTCTTCGGAGTCGTACGGGATTCTGAGCATCAGCATAGCGTCATGGACACCCATTAAGCCGAGACCGACCTTTCTGGTGCGGTTGGTTGCCTCTTTAATCTGCTCAATCGGGAAGACATTCTTGGTGATGACTGCATCCAGGAAGCGGATTGCCATCTGAACCATGCGGTCGAGGCGGGCATAGTCGATTCCATTGTCGGCAACGAATTTGGAGAGGTTGATACTGCCGAGAACACAGGATTCGAACGGCAGAAGCGGCTGTTCTCCGCACGGGTTGGTGGTGTCGATTGCACCAAGCTGCGGGGTCGGGTTCTTGTTGTTGATGGTGTCGTAGAATAAGATTCCCGGCTCACCGTTTCTCCAGACACCTTCGACGATACCGTCCCAGATTTCCTTTACGGTGACGGCAACGCCTGCATTGTCTGTGACCCAGACCTCGTCTAACTTGCCGTCTGCAACCTTCTGCATGAAGGCGTCAGAGACCATGACGGAGATGTTGAAGTTCGAGAAGTCGCCTTCCTTTGCCTTGCTGTTGATGAACTTCATGATGTCCGGGTGCCAGACATTTAAGATACCCATGTTGGCTCCGCGTCTTCTTCCGCCCTGCTTGATGACATCGGTTGCGGAGTTAAAGACGCGCATGAAAGAGACCGGACCGGATGCGACACCGTCGGTGGAACGGACCGGGGAGCCTTCCGCGCGTAAGTGGGAGAAGTTGTATCCGGTTCCTCCTCCGGACTGGTGAATGATTGCTCCCCAGCGGATTGCATCGAAAATTTCCGGCAGCGAGTCATTTACTGGAAGAGTAAAGCATGCAGAAAGCTGTCCTAACGGGGTTCCTGCGTTCATTAAGGTCGGTGAGTTTGGAAGGAAGGATAAACTCATCATCGCCTCGAAATACTCTTCGGTTTCCTGCGGGCTTTCGCCGAGGGCATTCGCTACACGCCGGCAGACGTCTTCGAAGGAAGTTTCGCCTGCGCGGAAGTAACGGGCCGCTAAAATACTGTCAACTACAGAATCCGCCATACTATCAACCTGTTTGTATATGATCATCCCCTACACCCGGGGATAGATAATCTGTATTCTTGGATTGGAGTATAATTAAATCCATCTAAGCGCATGGTGCAATCGTCTTTTTTCCCGGCTGAAGCAAAGGCATTATATCATCTCAGGGTGATTTAATGAGAACAAATGTTTGTCCCGTCAAAAGTATTCTTCACCAAGGGCGTCGGTGTCCACAAAGAGAAGCTTGTTTCGTTCGAGATGGCTCTGCGCGACGCTCATGTGTCTCCGTTTAACCTGGTAACGGTTTCTTCTATCATGCCGCCGAATGCACGGATTGTGCCGCGTGAGGAGGGACTGGTAGGACTCCATGCAGGAGAAATCGTGTTCTGTGTTATGGCACGGGCAGAGACAAATGTGGAAGGAGAATCGGTTGCGGCTTCTGTGGGACTTGCAGTGCCGCCGTTTGAGCAGGGACATCACGGCTTCTTATCCGAGCACCACGCAGCAGGAATGACCGGGGAAGAGTGCGGAATTCATGCAGAAGATCTTGCCGCAACGATGCTCGGTTCCCTGATGAATATTGATATTGACCCGAAGGCCGCATGGGACGAACGCGAGCAGGCATATCTTGCAAGCGGCAAAATCATCAAGACAAGCAACATCAGTTCAAGTGCAGTCTGTAAAGACGGGCTATGGACAACTGTTGTCTCCCTCGCGGTTTTTGTACCGTAATATTCCGGAACGGAAACTATACTTTTTTTTACAGCTACCCGCGATAAGCAGTCGGGCACGTTAAACAAACCCTGACACCAAAAACAATAATAAAAAAAAAAGACCCGGGGAAAATTCCCGTATTTACTCAGCTGCTTCTTCTTCGTCCGGGGAAACTACCGCAACACCGGTGACTTTATCGCCGGAATCAACACGGATAACGCGTACTCCCTGAGCGCTTCTGCCCTGCGTGGAGATGTCTGCTGCGTGGGTTCTCATTACAATTCCGCCGGCAGTGGTAATCACCACATCATCCTCATCAGAGACAGCGACCGCAGAAACAACCGGTCCGCGCTCGAAGTTTGCTGTGATAGAGCGCACACCCTGCGTTGCTCTGCCGTGCCCCATGAACTCATCGAAGAGTGTTCTCTTACCGAATCCCTTGTCGGTTAAGAGGAATAGATACTTTGCCTTTTCATCAACAAGCGTCAGACCACAGACACGGTCATCCTCGTACTTCATCTTGATACCAATGACACCCTGCGAACCGCGGCCGGTTGCACGGACCTCTTCTTCACCGAAGCGTAAGGACTGACCGTACGCGGTGGTCAGGACAATGTCGGACTTGCCGTCGGTCATGACAACATCCACCAGCTCATCACCGTCAAGTAAGGTCATACCGATGATTCCGCCTGCACGCGGTCTGGAGAATAAGTCCTGGCTGAACTTACCGACTCTGCCGCTTCTGGTTGCGTACAGGAAGTACTTGTCGGAGTCAAAGCTTCTCAGCGGAATCACTGCCGAGACATCCTCGTCGGTCAGGTTGAGCAGGTTGACAATTGCCTTACCCTTTGCCGTTCTCGAACCTTCCGGAATGTCGTAGACTCTAAGCCAGTACGCTCTTCCCTTGTTCGTGAAGCATAAGAGATAGTCGTGCGTGCTTGCCATGAAGACCTTGTCTACTACATCCTCTTCCTTTGTGGCCATACCGGTCACTCCGCGGCCTCCGCGCTTCTGCTGGCGGTAGACGTCAAG
>JAFZFW010000058.1 GCA_017555685.1 Methanocorpusculum sp. | reverse complement strand
CGCATTTGCTGCCGGCACGCTTTCCTACAACCCGAATACGGTCTGCGGTCACCACGAACACGGCGAAGGACATTCCTGCGCTCATCACTGCCAGCACTAAATGAAGGTCTGTATTGTTGGGGGTGTTGCAGGCGGAGCAACTGCTGCTGCACGGCTCCGCAGACTTAGTGAAGATGTGGAGATTATCATTTTTGAGCGAACAGCTCATGTCTCCTATGCAAACTGCGGGCTTCCATACTACATCGGCGGTGAGATTGCTGAGCAGGAAACGCTCACACTCCAGACTCCGGAGAGTTTCCGGCAGAAGTTTGCTATTGACGTCCGAACCCTCTCAGAAGTTACCGGGATTCATCCGGCAGAGAAAACCATAACGGTACATAATCTCAGGGATGATATCATCTACACTGAGTCATACGACAAACTCATCCTTTCACCCGGGGCAAAAGCGGCATTGCCTCAGGTATCCGGTCTTGATACTCCGAATATCTTTACCGTCAGGACTGTTGAGGATGCTCTTTCTATCCGGCAGTTCATTGAAGAACGCAAACCAAAGTCTGCCGTAATCGTAGGGGGAGGTTTTATCGGCCTTGAGATGGCAGAAAACCTTGTGCGGGCAGGAGTAGAACCAACTCTTCTTCTTCGCGGCAATCAGGTCATGCCCCCGCTGGATGCAGATATGGCATCCGGGGTGCACAGCTATCTGAGGAAGAACTGCATATCCATTCGTTTCCATGAATCGCTTACCGGTTTCTCTGCGGATGAGACAGGTCTTCTGGTGCATCTGGATGGGAAAGAGCCGATTCATACTGATATGGCTGTTCTTGCTGTGGGTGTTGTACCGGACACGGTACTGGCTCGCGATGCCGGCCTTTCCCTTGGTGCGAAAGGTTCGATTCTGGTAAATGACTTCCTCCAGACATCAGACAAGGATATCTATGCGGTAGGAGATGCAGTTACTATCCGTAACAGAGTTAGCGGAAAAGAGGCTCTTATTTCGTTAGCAGGGCCGGCCAACCGTCAGGGAAGATGGGCTGCAGACAATATCATGGGTCGCCGTCGCCCGTATCGCGGCTCTGCAGCTGCTTCAGTGCTGAAGCTGTTTAATATGACGGTCGCAGCTGTTGGTCTGAATGAGAAGGCATGCCGGGAGGCAGGAATCCGTTTTGATAAGGTTGTTCTCCATCCTTTCTCGCATGCAACATACTACCCGGGTGCGGAGGACATGACGATGAAGGTTCTGTTCGCTCCTGCTGACGGCAGGATTCTTGGCGCACAGATTGTCGGATTCGACGGGGTGGATAAGAGACTTGATATCCTTGCAACCGCTGTTCAGGCAGGAATGACTGCCAGCGACTTGGAAGAGCTTGATCTTGCCTATGCTCCTCCATACTCTTCGGCAAAAGATCCGGTAAATCTTGCCGGCTATGTGATTGAGAATGTCCGGACAGGACTTGTTGTACAGTTCCACCATGACCGGATTCCCTTTATCCGGGAGATGGAGGATGCAGTTTTCTTAGACGTCAGAACGCAGGAAGAGTATGCTTCCGGACATATTTCCGGAGCGGTACACATTCCTTCAGCAGAGCTGAGAAACCGGATTGACGAGCTTGACCCGGCAAAACGCTACTTTGTCTACTGCCAAAGCGGTGTCAGGAGCTACTCATCCTGTAGGATTTTGCAGGCATATGGATTCAAATGCAGCCATTTATCCGGCGGATATCAGTTCTACGCATACGTATACTGCGGGGAGTGTTATTCTCCGGATTCCTGTAAGTGTGTAATTGGTAACTGAATCCCGGAAAAAGAGAGTGTGAAATAAAGTATTCCCTGTATTTACGGCTTACGGGTAATTTTCAGGACATAAAGCATCTCTTTGTCCTCAACCTCTTCTTCTGCAGAGACAACTGCCGAGCATCCGTTTGCTTCGCACAGAGAGAAAGTCTCAGAAAGTCCTGTCAGCGAGGAAATCAGCAGAAGAATCCTTCCCTTCTCCGTCAGATGTGATACTGCCTGCGGTAAGAACCGTTCGATAACATCTCTGCCGGAGATGCCGCCATCTAACGCATACTCAAGCCAGTCGTCAATCCGTTCTTCGGGAAGAGTCGGCAGGTACGGCGCGTTAAAAAGAATCAGATCGAACTTCCCGGAAACTGCCGAGAATAAATCGCTCCGGACTGCAGTGACACCATTTACCTCACGCGCGTGGGCAACGGCATGCGGGTTAATGTCGACAGCGAGCGTTTTTGGCGCAATTTTTTGTACAGCACCGGCCACAGCTCCGGAACCGGTGCCTATCTCGATAACAACATCATCTGCATGGACTTCAGCAGTAGCTGACCGGATTAACAGAAACGTATCTTCTGCCGGCTGATACACCTGGGATGCATCAAATGTCATACGAGAGCGGCAAAGGCGTTGGAAAGCTCGATAAACTCAGCAACCGATAAGACCTCAGGGCGCTTCTGCAGAAGTTCTGCATCACAGGATGCAATAAATGCCGCAGTCTTTTCCTTTCCGTAGATGGAAGCGAGTCCTTTGAGGCAGTTGGAGAGTGTTTTTCTCCGGTGAGAGAAAACCTCGCGGACAACATCGGCAAACACCTTCTGGTTATCGATTGGCACCGGGGGTGCGCGCGGGGTTAAGATAACAACTGCAGACCATACCTCCGGCGGCGGGTTGAACGACTCCGGCGGGAGCTCTAACAGGAACTCAACATCGGCAAGAGCCTGGGTCATAACCGAGAGACGGCCATAGTCACCGTTTCCGGGTTCTGCTGCAAGACGCTTTGCAAACTCAAGCTGATACATCAGCACTGCCTTCTCGAATCCGACCTCGAGCAGACGGAACGTAATCTTTGAGGAAATTGAGTACGGCAGGTTTGCAACAACTAAGTCAAACTCAGGAAGGGCAACCTTCGATGCATCACCGATGGTTATCGTTAAGTCGCCGGATGCAAATGCGTCTGCAAATCTGCGTTCAAGATTCGGGATAAGTCCGGTGTCAAGTTCAACCGCTCTGACGTGCGCTCCGCGTTCCAGGAGGGCTGCGGTAAGTACACCTCCGCCCGGTCCGATTTCCAGGACATTGCGGTCAAAAACAGGGACTGCATCAGCGATTCTCTCTACAGCATCATCGTCAACTAAGAAATGCTGATCCTTTGGAGCTCTCATAAAAAAGTTATTTGGAGGTGAAGAGGTGGTACTTCTCTTCAGGGTTTTCCAGCTCAAGCATAATCCGTTCCAGGATAAACTTCTCCGGTTTCTGGAGGGTCTTCACCCGTGCTTTGATGTCGGCAAAGCTCTCAAACGGCTTCTTCTCACGCTCGGTGAGGGTATCCGTTAAGGTCTTCTTACCGAATCCCGGGAGAAGATTGAGCATGTGCATTTTCAGACTGACCGGAACTGCTGTGTTGTAGAACTCAACAAAGCGTGCTTCGGATGCGGCGATGATTTCGGCTACTGCCGGTTCAAGTTCGCCTTTTGCCGTCGGCGTAAGTTCGGCGAAGGACACACGGCGTTTTACCCGGTCAACAACCTTTCTCTCTCCGTCGCCGATGTAGACGATGTCGTGGAGATTAATTGCTTTGTCCTTCTTTGCAGTCAGCTCCAGAAGCTTGAACTGATCGGTACCTACTGCGAGGATAATTGACTCGCGCTGGTTTAACGGACGCTTATCGCCTGCGTATCCCCACTGGAGATAATCGAGAACAATAGCTTCCACTTCCTTCTTATCAGTTCTTTCCGTTTTCGGGGGCATAATTCCTCCCTCACTCGTACTTACGGAGAATGTCTAAGATCTGATCAACATCCTCGGTTACAAGGACGAATCTCTCTTTTGCATAGATTGCACGAATCTCTTCGCGGCTTGCCGGCATGGTGTTTACAATGCGGCAGGCGATAGTCGGCGTAATCTTCTCAAGTGACACAAGCTCTTCGTAGAGTGCTTTTGCGGTTTCAACGCTGCATTTACCAAGAGTGTCTGCATGATCAATGCTTTTACGCAGTTCGTAAGACAGTGTGCGGACAGAACCTTCTGTCTCCTCAATACCGCCGGCTCTCTGGTCGCGAATTGCAATTAACTCTTCGCGGAGCTCAGGCAGCGTCATCATTTCTTCCTGAATAATTTTCTTAACTTTCATGCAGACCACCAAAAGTAATGTAAAATAAGTATTTGGGGTTTAATTATATTTCTGTGCAGTAAGGTGCTGCGGTCTGGCAATAACAGTCTTGGTTGCCTTTCCGTCCTTAATCTGAAGGAGCCATGCTCTTCCTCTCTGACCAACGATGGTTCCGGTCTTTCCGTGGAATCTCGGGTGTGGCTGTCCCTTCTGAACGCTGGAGTCAAGAACGATGTGGACCTTCTGACCCTCTTCGAAGTGCTGGATGCACTTGGTTACGTTCGGCATTCCGCGGGTGCGGAGGGTTTTCTGCAGCTTATATCTTGTTCTTTTCTTAATACCGTTGTGTTTTGCCATTTTTAATCACTCTCACGTATTTGATAATCCGTCGACCTGCACTACGTCCAACTCAGTGACTTTCGCGGGTGCGGCGAGGATTTCAGACAGACTCGGACTCGTTCTGCCCTCATCGCCTGAGATGAGTTCTTTAATGTAGAGACCGCTGTCACCGACTACTTCAAGCCGGTAGAGGCCGTTTTCCACTCCGAGAACCTGGATTCCGATTACCTGACGCTTGCGTACCAAATCTGCACGTCTGTGAGAGACGCGATTTGGCGTGCGCTGGGCAATCCAAGCCCCATTTAGCTGTGAAACGGCGTTCTGGACATTTTCCAGAGAGATACGGTCATCTACTGAAACCAGAATCCTGTATGTTTTATG
>JAFZFW010000057.1 GCA_017555685.1 Methanocorpusculum sp. | reverse complement strand
TGTGGTGACCCTGGAGCGGGATATGGAGCTGGGACTCGAAAAAACCGCCCGCTCGATGGGGATTTACACGCTTGCGGATGTGAAAATTGATACCACGCCGGAGCGTTCCTTAGTCGCCCCGACGCATCCTGGTCTGATTTCAACCGAGAAGAAGTTAGTCGGCGAGTATATGACAGTCGATGTAGTCAGTCTGGAGGCAGGACAGACCGTAAAAGACGTCATCCACTGTATCAGAACTACCGGTCACGATGGTTTCCCGGTTCTCTCCAACGGACGCGCTGTAGGACTGATCGCTGCCCGTGATATTGTGGGAGCCAAGGCATCTGATAAGATCGCGCCTCTTATGCAGCCGGTGATTCTGAAGACCATGCCGGATGAGTCGATGACCGATGTCGCCCGCAAGATGTTCCGGTTCTGTGTGCAGAAGCTTCCTGTGGTCAATCCAGACGGAAAGTTTGTGGGCATCATCACGAATGCGGATGTCATCCGCTCGCAGATTGAGCGCGTGACCCCGGAGAAGGTCTTTGACTATATGCATACGTTAAAGACGCTCTACGGGCTTTCCCCGCATCTGTCTCGCGGCAGTGTTCCGGTCAGACAGCTTATCCCGACGCAGGATAAGGTGTATATGGATGAACTGGACGGAAGAGGCTATGAGATTCGAAAGGGCCTGGCCGAGCCGCTGATTGTGGTCAGAAGAAAAGGCAGACTCTTAGTCATCGACGGACATCACCGGGCGGTGGCGGCAAACCGGATGAAGGTGCCGATGCTTGATGCCTATATTATCGATATCGATTCGGATACCGAGCTTGGTATCGAGAAGACCGCACGCACGATGCGGTTGTGGAATCTGGACTATGTGCAGATTTTAGATGAATCGAAGCACTCGATTCTGGGATAACCCTCCTTTTTTTCCAATCCCTTCCCTCTCAGAAGATATATTGCCTGACAGGACAAACCATATAGCACAAATCCTTGAGCTGAACCTATGGAAAAAGTAATTATCACCGTTGTCGGTCATGATACTGTTGGTATCATCGCCAAAGTCTGTACCTACCTCTCAGAAAACAAAGTAAACGTCGAGGACATCTCCCAGACCATTGTTCAGGGGTACTTCAATATGATGATGATTGTCGACACCAGCTCATCCAGCCTCGCCTTCGGGGACATGGTGCAGGATCTTGAAAAGATCGGCGAAGAGATTGGTGTTATCATCCGCTGTCAGCGCGAAGAAATCTTCACCCGCATGCACCGTATCTGAGGTTGACGCATGATTAACATCTTCGAGGTCAACGAGACCAACAGCATGATCCAGCAGGAAAAGCTGGATGTAAGAACAATCACGCTTGGAATCAGCCTTCTCGACTGCTGTGATACCAACCTTGACGAGCTGAACAGAAAGATTTACGAAAAAATCACCACAGTCGCAAAAGACCTCGTCAAGACCGGAGAACAGATTGAGCTTGAGTTCGGCATTCCAATCGTCAACAAGAGAATCTCGGTCACGCCGATTGCCTTAGTCGGTGCTCAGGCATGCAAGTCCCCGGAGGACTTTGTAACCATTGCAAAGACCTTGGACCGTGCAGCAGAAGCAACCGGCGTCAACTTCCTCGGCGGATACTCTGCCCTTGTCTCCAAGGGAATGACGCAGGCTGATGAGTTCCTTATCCGTTCCATCCCGCAGGCATTAGCAGAGACCGAGAGAATCTGCAGTTCCGTCAACATCGGTTCAACCAAGACCGGTATCAACATGGATGCCGTCCGCTTAATGGGTGAGATTGTCAAAGAGACTGCAGAAAAGACTGCAGACCGCGACTCCCTTGGATGCGCAAAGTTAGTCGTCTTCTGCAACGCACCGGATGACAACCCGTTCATGGCAGGCGCATTCCACGGAGTTACCGAAGGAGACGCAGTCGTAAACGTCGGTGTCAGCGGACCGGGAGTAGTCAAGCACGCCTTAACCCAGGTACACGGCAAGAACTTCGAAATCCTCTGTGAGACCGTCAAGAAGACCGCATTCAAGGTCACCCGTGTCGGTCAGCTTGTCGCACTCGAAGCATCCGAGCGCCTCGGAATCCCGTTCGGTATTGTTGACTTATCCTTAGCTCCGACTCCTGCTGTCGGCGACAGTGTTGCAGAAATCTTAGAAGAGATGGGCTTAGAGTCCGTCGGCGCTCCGGGAACCACTGCAGCACTTGCACTCTTAAACGACCAGGTAAAGAAGGGAGGCGTTATGGCCAGCTCCTTTGTTGGAGGACTTTCCGGTGCATTCATCCCAGTCAGTGAAGACCAGGGTATGATTGATGCCGTAAACCGCGGAGCATTAACACTCGAGAAGCTTGAGGCAATGACTTCTGTCTGTTCCGTTGGTCTGGATATGATTGCTGTCCCGGGAAGTACCCCGGCTACAACAATCGCCGGAATTATCGCAGACGAAGCAGCTATCGGTATGATTAACCAGAAGACCACTGCAGTCCGCTTAATCCCGGTTATCGGAAAGGATGTCGGAGACACCGTTGAGTTCGGCGGTCTCTTAGGATATGCACCAATCCAGCCGGTCAATACATTCAGCTGTGCAGAGTTCGTCTCCCGCGGCGGCAGAATTCCGGCACCAATCCACAGCTTCAAGAACTAAATCCTAAAAAGGGATTCAATCTTTTTTTTTTTTTACAGAATTATCCGTGGCCTTCGTGAGCATTGCGTTGGGATAAACGCCTCTGCACACCAGACAAAGTACAAAAAAGAAAAATGCAGGGAGGATTTAATCCTCGGATTCGCCGCCCATCTTGGCAAGCTCGGACTCTTTGGCGTCGTAGTAGTAGTACTCGCCTGCAGACTTCTGCTCGCGGTCAAGGTAGGATCCCGGTTTGTTGATACGCGGGCGTCCGGTCTTGTCACGGCGGAAGGTGATT
>JAFZFW010000056.1 GCA_017555685.1 Methanocorpusculum sp. | reverse complement strand
GTATTTAGCCGCGATGCTGTTCAAGAGTTGTCCTACGGTACAACCGAGCAGTGGTTTGTCGGAGGTACCACATGAGTAGCTTTCAGACATGTGAATAAAGGTTGGCCTTTATCACATAAATACAAATGGGTTTTTCAAAACAATACAACCCAAAAACAGAAAGAAAACAGAAAAAACCAAGATGAATATGAGGTGAGGGGAAATCCCCCCTGATGTATCATCTTATTTTGCTTCGCAAAGTGCACAAATCTCGGACTTGTAGCAGAAGTAGTAGACGATTGCCATGAAGATGACTGCACCAATAATGTTACCGAGGGTTGCCCAGATAATGTTGTTGGTCCACATGCCAATCCAGTCAAGACCTGCAATTGCTTCGCCGCCGGTAATCATGTTGGTAATAATACCTGCCGGGATGAAGTACATGTTTGCAACACAGTGTTCAAATCCGGTTGCAACGAATGCCATGATCGGGAACCAGATTGCAAGAATCTTGGAGATAACTTCGTCTGCTGCGAGTGCAAGGAAGATTGCAAGACAGACAAGCCAGTTACAAAGGATACCCTTGAGGAAGCAGGAGAAGATTCCCATTGCTCCGACATAGGAGACTTTTGCGGTTGCAATCTGAATTGCACGGGTACCGAATGCGGTAATTACTGCAGCACCTGCTGCATCCCAGGTAACGTACGGACCAAAGGAGACAATGAATGCCATGAAGAGAGAACCAATGAGGTTTCCGATGTATACGACAATCCAGAGGTAAATGAGCTTACCAAAGCCAATGTGTCCCTGAAGCATAGACATCGGGGCAAACATTGCATCGCCAGTGAAGAGTTCAGCACCGGTTAAGACAACAAGGACTAAACCGACCGGGAAAAGTGCACCAGTTACAAACTGACCGATACCTGCTCCAAAGACAGCTGCAACACCGGTGGATCCAACGGTTGCAAGAGCTGCTCCCATTGCGATATATGCACCTGCAAGGAATGCACGGACGAGCATGTTAAACGGAGCAAGTCCGCACTTGCCTTTTCCGGCATTTCCGATTTTGACGCAAACCTGCGCCGGGCTAAATGTGACCATAAATAACACCTCACAACCCAAATCAGGGTTTCTGCCCCAATTCAAGATGCGTTAGATTCTACTTGGTGAAGAAGCTATTTAAACTATGCGGTATGCAGGCGCAGAGAAAACACCCTTCTCTCAGAGAGGTATTTATCATGATTTTTCATGAGAATTCTGAGAAAAACACGGGAAAAGTTCACATACGAAACTTACAAAAAGACCTGCGTTGCACAGCAAAAAAAGAAAGTTTGGTTATTTTCTGCGCAGTTTTACCGAGTTTTCATGCGCAAAAAGACCTTCTGCATGCGCGAGGGTTTCAATCGTATCGCCGATAATCTCAAGCCCGTCGCGGGACACCATCTGCACCTGCGAGCGCTTCATGAAGTGTCCGACATCAAGAGCAGAATAGCTCTTCGCATACCCTGCAGTCGGCAGAACATGATTGGTTCCGGATGCATAATCACCGCAGGCAACCGGCGTGTACGGACCGACAAAGATAGAGCCTGCATTGTGGATGGCAGATAACGAAGAAAGCGGATCTGCAGTCATAATACAGAGGTGTTCCGGTGCAATATCATCGATAACTGCAAGTGCCTCATCCAGCGTCTCAGTCACAATATATCCGGAGTGAGAGAGAGACTTTTCCATAATCTCTCTCCGCGGAGCGTCAGCACTCTGAATCTCAATCTCGCGGCCGACGGCTTCTGCAAGCTCTGCACTGTCAGTCACCAGAACAGAGGCAGAGTTCGGGTCGTGCTCAGCCTGGGCAAGAACTTCAGCAGCGACAAACTGCGGGTTTGCTCCGGCATCTGCGACAATGCCAACCTCGCTTGGTCCTGCCGGGAAGTCAATCTCTGCATACTCGCGAAGCATCATCTTTGCCTGCGTGACAAAGACATTTCCAGGGCCCACAATCTTCTGAACCGGACGGATTGTTTCGGTTCCAAGAGCCATAGCTGCTACAGCCTGTGCTCCGCCAATCTGGTATGCTTCAGTAACTCCTGCAATATCGAGCGCGACTAAGGTCAGCGGGTTTGCCGGCGGCGGAGTACAGAGAACAATCTCCTTTACCCCTGCAACACGGGCGGCAACAGTAGTCATCAGAACGGTGGACGGATATGCGGCACGGCCGCCTGGAATATAGGCACCGATTCTGTCAAGCGGGGTTGTTTTGACACCAAGAGTAATTCCCGGCTCCATCTCCTCAAGCCAGAGCGTCTTCGGCTTCTGGAGTTCATGGAAGGCAGTAATTCTCGCCTCTGCCTCGATTAATGCCTGAACGAGAGAAGGGTCAACCTCATCATATGCTGCATCAATCTGCTCCTGAGTAATCCGCAGAGTCTCGAGCTTCTGCTTATCGAATTTTTCGGTGAGTGCGAACAGTGCCGCATCACCGTTTGCCCTGACATCCTCAATAATGCCAGCAACAATATCTTTTACATCATTTAAAGAACCGCGGCGCTGCGCTTTCCACTCGTCAGCTTCTACCGGCTGCCAAATCATGGTAACAGTATTGGAGTTCAAAGAATTTAGATATACGGTAATGACATGCGAATATGACTCTTTGAGAACATACAGAAATCAGAAAAAGGAGTGCATCGACCGGGACTCGAACCCGAGTTTAGGCGTTGGCAACGCCTAGTGATAACCACTACACTATCGATGCAATGTTGCTCTACTCTATACGCGGTGCAAGTTTAAAAATATTGTTATTTGTCGGGGACAGAGAAGACACCTTCAATCCGCCTGCCGCACTTTACACAGCAGCCGTCTTTTACCCCCGGCATCCGGCACACATAACCTGCCCGCAGAATCAGCCGCTTTCCGCACTCCGGACAGTAGGTAGTACTGCCTTCTGCATGCATGACATTTCCTACATACGGATAATACAGTCCCGCATCCTTTGCCATACGGAAAGCCGCATCCACATCCGCATGCGTTGCCGCACGGCGGTCAGTCATCTCATACATCGGGGAAAATGCCGTGAAATGATGCGGCACCGCAAAACCGAGCGTCTCCATCTCCCAGGAAAGCATCGAAGAAAGCTCCTCAGCCGAATCATTTACCCCCGGAATAATCAGCGTCACGAGTTCAAGATGTTTCTTGAGCTCAGCCGCACGAGTGATTGAGTCCAGAACCGGTGAGAGACGGGCGCCGCCGCAGACTGTCTGGTAAAAAGAATCAGAGAATGCCTTGAGGTCAATGCGGAACGCATCCATGTATGGTGCGATATCATTGACTGCATCTTCAGTCATGTATCCATTCGTGATAACCGCGGTGAGGAGTCCCTCCGCCTTTGCAAGGCGTGAGACATCATACATGAACTCATAAAACACCGTCGGCTCATTGTACGTAAATGAGATACTCTCTGCCCCGGCGCCAACTGCCGCACGCACGATATCCTCCGGCTCGGCGCGGGAAACCCCGCGGCAGAACTCCTGCGAAATATGATGATTCTGACAATGCCGACAGGTAAAATTGCATCCGAAACTGCTGACAGAGACCGTCTGTGTTCCCGGGAGAAAATGATACAGCGGCTTTTTTTCCATGGGGTCAAGCCCGCAGGCGGTGACCTTTCCATACGTAAGCGTCACCAGATTTCCGGCGACATTCTCCCGCACATTACAAAACCCCCGTTTGCCCTTCGGAATCACACAGCGGCGTGCACAAAGACCGCACGTTTCTAAATCAGAATCAAACAGGCGTGCCTGCATAAAAAAAGTATTTGGAAGAGAATTTATTCAGTCTTCTCTTCTGCTGCCGGCTCTTCGACTGCCTTCGGGCGTGGGAAGGACTCGACGAACTTAACAGACTCTGCTGCCGGGAAGAGTTCAAGTGCTTCCTGCATGATGAGGTACTGGGTCATGAACCAGTTCTGGTTGTACATTGCCATCATTGCCGGGACTTCGACGGAGACAAAGTTCTCGTGCTTGGTTCCAATCTTCATGTCGCGTCCGGTGATGAGCTTGATGGTACCTGCAAGGCACTCTGCTGCATCGGTAACGGTCTCGAGGATGGTGAAGGTGTAGGTAACTTCCTGACCTGCAAGCGGGTGGTTGAAGTCGACGATGTATCTGTTTCCAATCTTCTGGACGACGACACCCTCGCGGCCCTCAACGGTTAAGCGCTCGAAGAGTTCCGGCTTGTGGTTGAATGCCTTCTTGTCGACTGCCTTCATCTCTTCTGCCTTGTGCTCGCCGAATGCCTTCTCTGCCGGAAGGGTAACGGTGTATTCAGTGCCGATTTCCTTGCCTGCAAGTTCCTCATCGAGTCCCTTTAAGAGTCTGCCTGCGCCAACCTTGACGATTGCCGGGGTGTACTCGAAGTTCTCGCGGAAGATGTTTCCTTTCTTTGCTTCCTCTGCATCGGTGGTGTCGAACGGGACGCCGTTGATGGTACCGGTGTAGTTGAGTTTGATATATGTGCCGTTTTCGATAGCCATACGAATTCCTTATTATATGGGTGCTCTTAGTTTATAATCTCTGTTACCTGCGTGCCGAAAAGTTTCTTTTGCTGCCTGACATATAGAGTCAGTATGTCTTTGTCCGCCCGGACTGCCGGGTTTTCTGTACGTTCACTCTATCTGCAGTCGTTTCCAAAAGAGGAACGGTTTTCATTTTTGTTCCTGAAAATCCTGGCATGTACAAAGGCGAGCCGGTTTCTTGCATACTATGACGGAGAATCACTTGCCGGGATTTCATTTACGATTGAAGGAGAGAGGATGGTGTTTCTTCTCTACATGGCAGTATCTCCATCCCTGCAGTCCCGCGGATACGGCACAGAGATACTGGAATATCTAAAAGAGCAGTACAAAAAGCCCATCACACTAAACGCAGAGCCGCGAGACGATGATTCAGAAAATGCTGACGAACGGAGCCGGCGTTTTGCATTCTATGAGCGGAACGGATTTTCCGATACCGGATATGTTCTGCAGGATACAAAGATGACATACACAGTATTGTCAAGCGCAAAAAAGTTCGCAATAGAGGATTACTATGGTGCACTTCTCGGTCTGCATCCAAAAGGAATCGGGATGCCAAAGATTAGAAAGCGATAAAAAAAGGATATTAAAATTCAACCCGGACATCAGTCCGGATATGAGCAACCACTTTTCCGCCGGCAAAGACCCGGATAATACCGCCGGACTCAGAAACAACAATACCAACCGATGGTGTCACTTTCGTGATAGCAGCCGTTGCCAGATGTCTGCCGCCTAAACCGCTTTGCAGCTGCACATCACGGCTGTCTGCATCCAGATAGCGTCCGGCAGCTTCCACAATACCATCCTTGCTGATGATGAAAACACCGTCAAGCTGGGAGAACTCCTTTACACTCTCCCAGTTCGACCGCTCTTTTACATCACGGACATCAACCGGGTGTCCCGCATACGGATTTAACACACCCTGGTGAGACCAGCGTTTCAGCTCGTCAATATCACCAAGGATAAAGGCCGTACCAATCGAACGGCCCTCGCGTCCGTCATGCGCAAGCTCCAAAGCAAGCGACAGAACCGCATGAATGACACCCGGATCTGCAAGATCTGCAAGCGCTTCTGCGGTAAACTCCGAGTTCGTTGCCTCTAAATCATAAATCAGAAGGGCATACGGAAATGCAGCCACAACCGTACCATTATTCTCCTTCGTCAAAATCCGGTACTGCACAACCGCATCAATAATATGGTTGGAACAGTAGTCCAGAAGTGCTACCATTGACCCGTCACGCAGGATATCCGGCTGGATATCACTGACGTGGACGGTCGGTGTGTCGAGCTTTAAATCATGTTCCTTCGGCAGAAAGGAGATGATTGCAAGCGCATCAACGCTCTTTGCCAGAGCGTCTGCGGAACGAAGCAGAGTACGGTTTTTTGTTGTCATCAGAATAATTCCTTAACGAGGCCGGGGATTTCAGACGGGCGGGTAGCAGTCGGGATTCCGAATGCCTGTAAACGTGCAATCTTGGATGCCGCATCACCTTCGCCTCCTTCGACGATAGCGCCGGCATGACCCATGCGCTTCTCCTTCGGAGCAGAAACACCTGCGATGTAAGAGACAACCGGAATTCCTAAGTCCATGGCACGCTTTGCACCTTCGAGCTCTAAGTTACCGCCGACCTCACCCATTAAGACGATAGCACGGGTTCTGCCGTCAGCGTGGAAGGTGTCAACCACATCAGCGAAGGTCTGGCCGATGATAGCATCTCCGCCGATACCAATAATTCCGGACTGTCCAAGACCTGCGGCAGTCAGTTCGGAGATGACCTGATAGGTAAGGGTTCCGCTGCGGGAAACAACACCAATGTCTCCTTTCATGCAGAGGTTTGCCGGGATGATACCAAGCTTACACTCTTCCGGAATCATCATTCCCGGACAGTTCGGACCGATTACCTTCGATCCGCATTTCTCTGCATATGCAACAGCACGCATGACATCATGAACCGGGATGTGCTCGGTGATGGTGACGATGGTCGGAATGCCTGCATCTGCTGCCTCCATAATTGCATCGCCGCAGCCTGCACCCGGAACAAAGATAACAGAAGCCCCGATGTCGTGTTTGTCAACAGCATCTGCAACGGTGTTGTACACCGGAACACCGTAGACATCCTGGCCTCCCTTGCCCGGAGTCATACCGGCAGTTACGCCTGCTCCGCCGACAGCCTTTGCATACTCGTTCATTAAGTTGATATGGAATCTGCCCTGGGAACCGGTTGCTCCCTGAACAAGAATCTCGGTTTCTTTGCCTGCGTAAATCATCTGCACACCTCCACTGCTGCACGGATTGCTTCATCCATGGTCGGAAGCATCTGGTAGTTGTTCTCTTCGAGGAGTCTCTTTCCTTCCTCTTCGTTGGTTCCGGCGATTCTGACGATAATCTTCTGGGAAACGCCTGCCTCAATGATACCCTTTGCAACCTCGTCACAACGGGTGATACCGCCAAGAAGATTTACCACGATGACCTTCACACCCGGCATGGATGCGACAAGTTTTACTGCATGGCAGACACGCTCAGCATCTGCTCCGCCTCCGACATCGAGGAAGTTTGCTGCCTTGCCCTGATAGTAGGCGATGATGTCTAAGGTAGCCATGGTAAGACCTGCACCGTTTCCGATAACGCCAATCTCACCGTCGAGCTCGACATAGGAGAAGCCGTGTTTTTCTGCTTCCTTTTCACGCTCGGTTAAGTCACGGTTCTCGGAGATTCCCTGACGGGCAAGTGCGTTGTCATCTAAGATGACTTTACCATCTGCAGCGATGATTCCCTTCGGAGTTGCAACAAGCGGGTTGATTTCAACTAAGATAGCATCCTTCTTGATAAAGACCTCGAAGAGCTTCTTGACAATTGCACCAATCTCTTTTGGTGCAGAACCAATGACGTTTCTCACAACAAAGTCCGGGAGAACAGTAAAGGACGGGTCAACATAGATACGGCGCAGAGCCTCCGGGCGTTCCTTTGCGAGGGTTTCAATCTCGACACCCCCCTCTTCAGAGAAGAGGATAACCGGGCGCTTTCTGGAACGGTCAATGGTGATACTGATGTAGTACTCGTGCTGGATTTCGAGAGCCTCTTCAACTAAGACCTTCTCAACCGGCAGTCCCTTAATCAGTTTGCCAAACAGCTCTTTTGCGGTTGCATCAACGGTTGATGCATCTGCCGGAAGGATACCGCCGGCTTTTCCTCTGCCGCCGACATCAACCTGTGCCTTTAAGACAACTTTCTCTGCAACACGGGCAAGTGCCGGAGCAGCTTCTGCTGCATCAACAATCAGTTCACTGTTCGGAGTCGGGATACCTGCATCCCGGAAAATCTGTTTTGCCTCATATTCACGGAACTTCATAACTGTTTCCTCACAATCTCGCGGCCAATGGCGAGAGCTTTCTTGTTTGCTTCCTCGGTTCCCTTTGGTACACTGTCTAAGACAGCGTGCTCTAAGGATTCGTAATCAATAACACCGGTGGCTTCCATTAAGGCACCGAGCATGATAACATTTGCAAAGACCGGCTTTCCAAGCTGTGCCTTTGCTTCTGCAGTTGCCGGGACTTCCAGGCAGACACAGCACGGCCTGCTGGTAACATATCCCGGGTCAACGAGCATTAATGCACCCTGCGGGGCATGGCATCCATACTTATCGTATGCTGCCTGGGACATGATAACGAAGGTTTCCGGCTCGGTTACCTTCGGGTAGTGAATCGGCTCGTCCGAGATGATGACAGCAGATGCCGATGCTCCGCCTCTTGCCTCCGGACCATAACTCTGGGTCTGGACAACGTGCTTGTCTGCGTAAAGGGCAGCGGCACGTCCTAAGATGACAGCGGCAGTAATAATACCCTGTCCGCCAAGACCGGAGAATCTGATTTCGTGTCTCATTCTTTCACAACCCCCAGCGGCGGATTTGCCCGACGCACGAACTCGCCGACAACAAATTTGCCCGGTTCAAGCGGGATTCCGGCGGCTGCGTCGCGGTCTGCTTTTGCCTTTTTGACGGCATTGTTCTTGAATACCTCAATCATCTGGGTCGGCTGACGGAGTTTGTTCTTGTTTCCATAGGCAGTCGGACACTGTGCAAGGACTTCAATGAAGGCAAGTCCCGGTGTTTCCAGACCGGTCTTGATTGCCTCAGAGAGTTCTTTGACATGGAAGGATGTCCAGCGGGCGACATAGTTTGCACCTGCAGCTTCTGCAAGTTTACAGAGATCAAACGGCTGCTCCTGCATTCCATACGGAGTGGTCGTGGTAATCGAACCCTTTGGCGTACACGGACTGCCCTGACCTCCGGTCATTCCGTAGATGTTGTTGTTCATGCAGACGACCGTTAAGTCGATGTTTCTTCTGCATGCGTGGATGAAATGGTTTCCGCCGATTGCCGAGCAGTCACCGTCACCGGTGAAGACAATGACATGCTGTTTCGGCTTGACGAGCTTGACACCGGTTGCGAATGCAAGTGCTCTGCCGTGTGTAGTGTGCAGAGAGTCAGCAGACGTGTATCCTCCGGCTCTCGAAGAACAGCCGATTCCGGAGACGAAAGTTGTCTCATTGATATCGTAGCCGAGAGCATCAACTGCCCGCAGAGTTGCATTTAAGATAGTGCCGTTTCCACATCCTGCACAGTAGATGTGCGGGAGTCTGTCCTGACGGTACCAGTCCTCTAAGGTCATAAGCGAACCTCCGTTACCGGTTTTACTGCGGTATCAGCAGCAGCGGCTGCTTTTTTCAGTTCTTCAACCGTGTGCAGTGCTCCGCCGAGTTTTGGTGCAGTGATGATTTTCACGTTCGTGTACTGTCTGACCTCTTTGGCAATCTGACCTAAGTTCATCTCCGGAACGACGAATGCTTTGGCGTTCCTGAACTCCTCTAAGCAGTGGTCCGGGAACGGCCAGACGATTCTGAGGTTTAAGTGACCGTATTTGTCCGGCTCGTCAGCTAAGAGCTGGCGAACGGTTCTGGTCGGTGCTCCGTAGGAGATGAAGACAATCTCTGCATCCGGGTTTACGATGTCGACATCGGTCAGTTCAAGGCGGTGTTTTTCTATTTTGTCGACCTGACGGCGAACCATTTCCTCATGAAGCTCTGCTGAGTCGGTTGCCGGGTAGCCTTTTTCGTTGTGGGTTAAACCAGTGATGTGGACATTGTGACCATTTCCAAAGGTGCCGAATCCCGGGATGCCGTTCTCATCCGGAGCACACGGAAGTTCTCCCTCTTTGAGTTCACGGCGCGGGATGATTTCGACATCTTCACGGAGGATAATCTTCTCACGCATGTGTCCGATAGTCTCGTCAGCCATTAAGAAGACCGGCGTTCTGAAACGGTCTGCGAGGTTGAAGGCTTTGACGGTTAAGTCAAACATCTCCTGCACAGAAGACGGAGAAAGAGCAATAATGCTGTAGTCTCCATGACTTCCGTATCTTGCCTGCATCATATCTCCCTGTGCTGCCATGGTCGGCTGTCCGGTGGACGGACCTCCTCTCTGGACGTTTACGACAACGCACGGAGTCTCGGTGATGGCAGCATAGCCGATATTTTCCATCATAAGAGAGAAGCCGGGACCTGACGTTGCAGTCATCGAGCGTGCGCCTGCCCAGCTTCCTCCGACGATTGCTGCCATACTGGCAAGTTCGTCTTCCATCTGAACGAAGGTTCCGCCGACTTTTGGAAGTCTGGCTGCCATTCTCTCAGCGATTTCCGTGGAAGGGGTGATGGGGTATCCGGCGAAGAATCTGCATCCGGCAGCGATTGCTCCCTCTGCACAGGCAGTGTTTCCATTGTAGAATTCAGTTTTTCCGGTCAATATTCTATCTCCACGTTCTTTGGTTCGAAGGGTTTTTCTTCCACCCAGGAGATTGCCTGGTCAGGGCAGATCATCTGGCACATACCGCAGAGCTGTCTGCCGTATACCTTCTGAAGACGGCAGTTGGTGCATCTCTCAGGACGGTCGAGAACCGGGATAACATACCCGCGGATTCCGGGTTTGGTCCCTTCCTGGAAGATGCGGTAAGGACAGACTTTGGTACAAAGATTACAGCCCTTACAGCGGTGTTCATTGATTACGAGCTTCATTATTAATACTGCTTATATTATGTGACGGCATATGCCTAAAAGTATTCCTTGTTGGACCGGAAAAACAGAAGAGTCTCTCTGAATGAGGGAGAGATTTTTGCAGCATGCAGATGAGATGTTATATAGCGCGCAATAAGAGAAAAAAGATTAGAATTTCTGTACCGGAGAGATGATACTGAGCTTGAGATAAATCTCGGCAATCTCCTCCGGCGTCTCGCGTTCATCCTTCTCCAGCCAGGTCTGGAAAACACGATAGTGAGACGAGTTTACATACTCCTGCAGATAGTCAGCTGGAACATCGAGTTTACGGGCAAGCCCCTCATAATTAATGTGCTGGGCAAACACCTCGCCCCAGAGCATATCCTTCATCCGCTGCTGGAACTCCGCATCTCCTTTTCTGCCGAATAATGCACGCATCATTGCAAGATTCTCTTCGCAGTAGGAAAACAAACGGATAACACGCTCCTTTACCGCATCAGCCTTGAAAGGAATCCGACCCGGCATCAGAGCACTTAAGAGGTCGAAACGAATCTTCTCCTCAAAGGAGTTGAGCAAGGCATATTTGTCTGCATAATGCTGATAGAAGGTACCGCGGCTCACATCAGCACGGGCAGTAATATCTTTTACATTGATTGCATAGAAGCCAATCTCGCTGACCAGGTCAATAAATGCGGCAGTAATCGCTGCTTCAGTCCGGACAAAGCGGACATCAGTCTTATCAGTATCGTCTCTCACAGTCTCTGTAGTATATTATACACGGAAGCATAAAACGTTTTATGACACAGCGTATTATTTCTCCGGTCGGTATAGTCCCCAGTGGTACTTTTCCGCAAGAAACCGGAGAAGAATAATTACGATCATTCCGACAGCCATCGCCGGAATCTCACCCGCAAAACTCCAAAGCATAACGCAGAGCAGGGCACCGATAATCGCTGCGGATGCATAGAACTGCCGGACAAAAATCCCCGGCATTTCTCCTGCAAAAACATCGCGGAGAACACCTCCGCCAACTCCGGTAATCACTCCGACAAAGACCAGAAGGAACGGAGAAAAGTCAGCCGATACCGCATACGCTGCCTGGATGCCGACAACCGTAAACGAAGCAAGACCAACTGTATCCATCAGCAGAAGCAGGAAATCCGAAGAACGGCGATGCTTTGCCAGGACTGAGCGGACATACGGGATGCAGAAGATAACAGCAGTACACGCAGCAAGCAGTGCATAGGAAGGATTGCGGAAAACCGCAGGCGGAGTTACGCCCAATATCAGATCACGAATGAGTCCTCCCCCTACTGCAACAACAACCGCAAGCACGAGAATGCCGAAGATATCCATCCGCTTTGAAAGACCGGTTACCGCCCCGGAAACTGCAAAAGCAACAGTCCCCAGGAATTCAAAGAGGAAAAGAAGCAGATCAGTCATAAAAAACGATTGGCGGCAGGGATTTATATACACCATCTTCGCGGCAAAACCCTGCCAAAGATATTCAGGATGTCAGAAGGATTCCATCCGAGACGCCGAAGACCGCGACGATGAATCCAATCGTTACCAGAAGAATTACTATGATAGCTACAGGTTTGCTCATAGAAAATATGAGGACGGCTGATACAATAAATCTCAGGATTGCGGCAGAAAAAAAAAGATTAGAAGAGTCCGGAAATATTTCCGTCGTTGTCGATGTCAATACCGCATGCGGCAGGAACTGCCGGAAGTCCCGGTAAGGTCATGATGTCGCCGGTTTCTGCGACAATGAATCCTGCACCGTTGCATAAGCGGATGGTTGCGACACTGACCGTAAATCCGGTTGGTCTGCCAAGCTTGTTCGGGTCGTCAGATAAGGAATACTGCGTCTTTGCGACACAAATCGGGAGGTTTCCTCTGCCGAGTGCTTCAATCTCCTTGATTGCAGACTCCGCTGCGGCAGAGTAGACGACATCGGCTGCACCATAGATGGTGGTGGCGATAGTGTTGAGCTTCTCCTTAATCGGCTTTTCGAGGTCGTAGATGCAGTGGAAGCTGTTCGGCAGTTCACAGGACTCGACAACAGCCTTTGCGAGCTCAATACCGCCCTCTCCGCCCTTTGCGAACACTTCGGATAAGGCGAATTTAGCTCCCTTGGATGTGCAGAACTCTTCGAGGACAGCAAGCTCTTCGTCAGAGTCGGATGCAAAGCGGTTGATTGCAACAACAACCGGAACACCGAACTTCTGGAGGTTTTCGATGTGTGCCTCGAGGTTGATCATTCCTGCCTTAAGTGCCTCAACGTTCGGGATGGTGGTATCTTCTTTCTTGACTCCGCCGTTGTACTTTAATGCACGAACAGTTGCGACGAGGACGATGGTGGACGGAGTAAGGCCTGCATAGCGGCACTTGATATCCATGAACTTCTCTGCACCAAGGTCGGATCCGAATCCTGCTTCAGTGATGACATAGTCTGCCATCTTTAATGCGAGCTTGGTTGCACGAACGGAGTTGCATCCGTGTGCGATGTTTGCGAATGGTCCGCCGTGAATGAGACACGGAGTGTGCTCTAAGGTCTGAACAAGGTTTGGTTTTACAGCATCCTTTAAGAGAGCAGCCATTGCGCCGACTGCTTTTAAGTCGCGGGCGTAGAGTGCAGCACCCTTTCTGCTGTAACCGAAGATGATGTTTCCAAGGCGCTCTTTTAAGTCGTCGATGTCTTTTGCCAGACAGAGAATTGCCATGATTTCACTGGCAACGGTGATCATGAAGTGATCCTCACGTGGGACACCGTTTACCTGTCCGCCGAGACCGACGATACAGTTGCGAAGCACGCGGTCGTTCATGTCGAGACAGCGCTTGAAGATGATACGGCGGGTGTCGATGTCTAAGGCATTGCCCTGCTGGATGTGGTTGTCAATCATTGCGCAGAGAAGGTTGTTTGCGCTGGTGATTGCGTGGAAGTCTCCGGTGAAGTGGAGATTGATATCTTCCATTGGAACGACCTGTGAGTACCCTCCGCCGGCAGCACCACCTTTGACACCAAAGACCGGACCTAAGGACGGCTCACGAAGAGCGATGATGGCTTTCTTACCGATCTTCGGCATTGCCTGACCAAGACCGACAGTGGTGGTGGTCTTTCCTTCTCCTGCCGGAGTCGGGTTGATGGCGGTAACTAAGATGAGTTTTCCGTCCGGGTTTTTCTCGAGGCGTTTTTCTAAGGCGTCGGAAAGTTTTGCCTTGTAGCTGCCGTAGAGTTCGATTTCATCCGCGTCGATATCGAGGGTTGCGGCGATTTCTGTGATTTTTTTGAGCTCAGTCTGGTGAGCAATCTCAATGTCAGAAAGCATGGCTTCACCTGAATAGATAATATATTAGTAGGTGATTCCAGTATATAACTTCAACCCTTCTGAGTGAGTAGGAGAGAGAAAGGAGATTCGCATTGACAAAAGAAACACAGAGAGATTAATACATCATGTTAAAAAGCCCCAGGGGGGATTTGAACCCCCGACCTGCTGATTACAAATCAGCCGCTATGCCGGGCTAGGCCACTAGGGCAAAATTGCGTATAGTAATTGTACGTATGAGATATAATAGTTTACGGAAAAATGATTGGACAGATTAGTGTCCAAGTTTTTCGATTTCTTCTTCGACTTCTTCTGCGCCTTCTGCGTAGTATCCAGCTTCACTTCCATCTAAGTGGTGGAGTAAACGGAGGAATTCTCCTGCATGGACTTTCTCTTCGTTTGCAATGTCGAGTAAGACTTCGATAGCAAGTTTGTCATCGATGGATTCAGCAAGCTGCTCATAGAGCTGGATTGCTTCATATTCCGCGGCAATCATGAAGCGGATTGCACGGACAAGCTCACTGTGAGTGAGTTTGCGGTTCTCTTGTAATACTGCGAATGGAGTTCCGAATTCTGGCATAGATAGATATTGTCTGCCGGAGATTATAAAGGTTTAAGATTCTGCAAAATAGTAAGTCAGTGATTTCGAAGAATTACGAAAGCTTTCGCTTTTCGGGTTTAGATTACAGTAAAGAATGTTTCAACAAAAGGAAGGGGGTTGCAGCGTTGACTAGTTCCCGAGAACTCGCGTATCTGAGTACAGTAGTCGACGCAAGAGAGCTTAACTGCCGGGTTCGGAATGGGTCCGGGTGGAACCTCTCTGCTATGGCCGCATAAT
>JAFZFW010000055.1 GCA_017555685.1 Methanocorpusculum sp. | reverse complement strand
GGAGCGAAGCGACTAAGCCAAAAGCAGGACCGAAGGGCATGCGAGGGCGTTAGCGACCGTGCGGCAGTTCCGCGATAAGCGGAACAAAACTGCCGCCTTTAGAGGTCGCGATTCGTGTCGATTCGCGTGGATTCGTGTTCTATGAGTAAGGGCAGAGAATTCTAATCACTGTAAATAATTCAAATAGAGGCTTTCATCGGGTAGGCTTGAAGCGAAGCTTCGTGAGTGTTTTTTTTTTCAAAAATAACCTGCAAAAACACCATATTTCCAAGCCCACAACTCTTCTGTTACAAGCCCGCAGGATTATCTGCAGCCTGCGTACGGGAAAAGAAAATCAGATTAAAAAATGAGAAAAAGTGAAAATTATTTTTTCGTATATTCCTTGCCCATATACTGATGCTTATCAGAATCTCCGCCTTTGGCGACCACATAGAACCACTGGAATGCCGAACGGAACAGACCGAAGTTAATGTAGCGTCTCATAGAGAATCCGACAATCATCTTCATATCGAGATGGACTTTACCGAAATGCTTCATCCGCTTTGGAAGCTCCCAGTCATCTCCTGCATCACAGACACGGTACATCCCTGCCTCGATGAACTCCTTCTTGCGGAAGGCAGTGTTTGCTCCAAGCGTTGCATAGAAAATACCCGTCTTTCCGCCAAGCCAGACAATGCGGTTGTAGAGGAAGACCTCAATCTTGTGCTTTAATCCCGGCTCGAGCGGGTAAATCGGACCATAGAAAGTGGAAGCCTCCGGGTGGTTTTTGAAGTCATTGACAATCGTCTCAAGCCAGGTACGCGGGAAGAAACAGTCAGCATCGGCTGTCACAATCCAGTCATATTTGGCTTCCATTACGCCGTCATTTCTTGCTCCGCCGACCTTCTTGCTCGTCTGGATAAACACCTTGTCCGCATACTTTGCGGCAATCTCTCTGGTGTTGTCCTTCGAGTTTCCGTCAACGACGATAACTTCATACTGGTCACGCGGGAGCGTCTGGTCGCAGACACTCTTTAAGCAGGCCTCAATTCCTTCTCCTTCATTAAATGCCGGGATAACAACAGAAATCATAGTTAGTTCTTCTCCACAAAGTTCAGGACACTTCTGATACAGCCGTCCATATTCAGATACTCAAACTGCGAGAACCGGCCGACTAAGTCAAGACCTAAGCCCTCCAAGTACTCGCGGGCAATCCTGATGTTTTCGAGATAATCAACATCATAGACCACATACGCATACTCGAAGCGGTCGACAGCTGCGTGGACAACATTGTCCCCGGCAAGCCCCATCCGGCGAAGACCGGACACCGTGTGCTCGATGATCTCCTCATCGGTCATCTTCGAAATCTCATCGCCTTCGTTGTAGGTAATCTCCGCAAGGATGGAAGAGCATCCGTTTGGTGCAACCTTCGAAGAGAAGTTGGACGGGAAGGAGAGACGGTTGAATGCTCCCCACTGCATCTCCGGCACATACATCCAGGAGATGTCCGGGATTTCCCCTTCGATACCGACAGAGATACAGGCAATCGAGTTGTAACGAAGTGCGGCAACGGTGTCTTTAATCTCCTGCGGGATGTCTGAGAGCATCGGAAGAAGCACATGTAAAGGTACCGTCGAGATTACCCGGTCTGCCTCATAGACCTCGCCTCCGGCTGTGACCTTCCAGCCGTCGCCGGAACGCTCAACTTTCGTAACTGCTGTTCCGGTCCTGATTTTATCGGCAACCGGGGCTTCGATTGCCCGGACAAGGGCTTCAATTCCGCCGGTAACCGGATACGAGAAAACCGACTGGTGCGTGTAGCCTTCCGTCTCGATGCCGACTGCAGACTTGATGATGTCTTCAACCGGCGGACGCGGTACACGGCCGTCCATCCAGTGCTTGGACATCTTCTCAGTCGGATAGTTCCAGATCTTCTCATTATATGGAACCAGATAACACTCGGCAATTCCTTTTCCGAAGGTGTAGTAAATCCATTCCTTGAAGTTCTGCGGCTCAGCAACCTCACCTTTTTCCACAGCGACCAGGTTTTTCACATACTCATTGATACAGAAGAAGAGGTCTTCTTTCGGGAGGTCGGATAAACCGTTTTCGAACGGATATTTCAGGTAGAGGTCTTTGTAGAAAATCTTGGTGTTGCGGTTTCTGAACTCTCTGTTCTCCGCTAAGACATTCTGCATGAACGATAATACTTCCGTATCGCGGGAAAAGATGATATGCGATCCGCCGGTATCAAAAGTGAAGCCGTTTCTCTCTTCCGAGATACAAAGACCTCCGGTCTTTGCTTCCTTTTCAAATACCAGGACATCGTCTCCTTTCTCTGCAAGGAGACGTGCAAGGGTGACTCCAGTCAGCCCTCCGCCAAGGATTGCCCATTTTACAGACATTGTTTTACCTGATGATTGAGTGTACGATTGTTCCAAGTGCAGAACGTTTCATATCGATTGCGTCATACTGGCACATTTCGTGACAGCAGTAGCAGCGGATGCAGTTGGTAAGGTCAAAGGTTGCCTTCTTCTGTACGATTTTTGCAGCCTTTACCGGACAAATCCGGACACACTGTCCGCAGCCGACACATTTTTTGTTGTTGATGACCGGAGACGGAGCATAGATTTTTCCGACCCGCTGCAGCCGGCGGTAGATGGTCTTCTTGTGCCAGGACTCTTTGACCTCCACCCGGTAGGTGGACGGCGGAGTAAAGTCAGTCATCGGAATGACATCATCTCCTTCGACGACGACCTCGTCGATTAATCCGCGGCGAAGGGCAGAGATGGTCGTGGCGATGGATTCCGGAGCCATACCGATTAAGGTCTGGGCCGTTACATCAAGACCGTAGACGGATCTGGAAGCTAAGATGTAACCGACTTCCTTCGGGCTTCCGCCCATCGGGCCGTTTCCTTCCATACCGACAACGGCATCCATAATAACGAAGTCCGGACGGATAAGTTCGTTTAAGTCCACGAGCATCTCTGCAAAATCCGTAAAGTCCGGGAAGCGGGAGTGGAAGACGGGCTTGTCAAGTCCCGGGACGACACCGAAGGTGTTTTTGACAGCGCCGGAGTAGTGGGCGAACATGTGGGTCTTTAATTTACAGACCGAGATGATGACATCTGCATCACATGCCTGGTTGATGACGGTAAACCGTTTCATCACAACGCCTTCGGCAATTGTCCGCTCCTGGTATCCGGTGTCGTAGTTAAGCTCGATGCCGAGCTCTTTTGCGACTTCCTCGATACCGCATTTGTGGTACACCCGCTTTAAGGACCGCTGGTTGTACATGATTCCAGCCCCCGGACTGTCTGCAATCGTTAAAATACCGCCTGCATCGATGATCATCTTTCCAACCGCGTAGATGACAGCAGGATGCGTAGTGACGGCACGGTCGATAGCAGCATCAGCTAAGAGATTCGGCTTGAGCAGTACACGCTTTCCGTTGACGTTAGGAAGACCTCCGGCTGCCTTGACAGCCTTTTCAACTGCTTTGAAGACCTGGTCTTTCTCATAAGAGGAACATTTTGCTGAGCCGGTTATGGATTTCATGGTTGGATTAAACTCCGCGGATGTGAGCAGACTGCCGCCCTCAGGCTGGCATATATGATATAGTATATGATTTTTATCATATAATAAGGAGAATGGTTTTTCGGCAGAAGACGAAGGGAAAAAGGACAGATCAGTCAGAGAGATTCTGTCTGCAAAAAGCGCTGAGAAAAAAAAGAAGAGCTTTATTCAAGCTCTAAGGTACCGGCGATTCTGAGTTTTCCGCCGTCAAGGTAGTGGATAACTGCCTTGTCTCCCGGCTTGAAAACGATCGGGGTCTCAAGCTCGATTGTTAAGGTCGGGTTGTGCCAGTCGTCGCCGTTTTCCACACCGGTAACACGGGCGGATAAGAACTGCATCCAGTGACCGAGAGAGACAACCATCTGTTCCTTGAATGCTGCCGGCCAGTACTTGACGAGGTGTGCCTTGCCGACAAGTTCAGTC
>JAFZFW010000054.1 GCA_017555685.1 Methanocorpusculum sp. | reverse complement strand
TTACGATTTTCTCCTGCAGAGATGGTTTTTTTGCAGATGATTTTTTCTTTCTGAAGATGCCCATTACCTAAACATGTGTTCTCTATCAAGATAAGATGATTGGCACAACGTTTCAAAGATTATAAATACTACAGAGTACAACATTAGTATCGCACAAGCGCCTTTATAGCTCAGTAGGGAGAGCGACAGACTGAAGATCTGTATGTCGCCGGTTCAATTCCGGCTGAAGGCACTCCGTTTTTTCTGAAATTTTCATAAAAGTTATCAACAACGAGCACATGCGCATATATTTCTGCAGTACTCATAAATATCTCTCTGAACAATGAGTATCCATGTCTTCCTACAAAGAGGATTTCCTCGCATACTTCTCTCTTGGAAAATCCCATATACCAGGAATTCTCTTCTGCTGTGCTGCAGCAGCCGCGGCTTTTCTTCTCACGCGCGGAACCCTTTTTGACGGCGGGGTGCAGATTCTCCCGGTCGAGCTGTTTTCGGCAAACCCGCTGTTTGCCCTCCTTGCAAAGATCGGGCCGATTGTTTTCGCCCTGATTCTGTGCCTCTTCATCAACGTCAAAGTCTTCAAAGCCGGGAGCTCCTATGCCGGAAAGTTCATCCTCCGGCTTGCTGTCATTCTCATGGGAGCACGGGTCACCGTTGATGTTCTGATGACTGCATCCCTTCCCGGACTGCTGATCATCCTCGGAGTTCTGGCAGTCACCATATTCATCGCTATGCGGCTTGGAAAGCGCTTACAGAAGCCCTGGGATGCCTGTGCCTTAACCGGAAGCGGAACGGGCATTTGCGGGGCCTCTGCAGCGCTCTCCGTGGCATCTGTCATCAACGCCGAGCAGAAATATGTCCATGCCGTTGTCGGAATCATCAGCCTCTTAGGACTTGCCGGGGTCTTTATCATCCCGATGCTTGCCTTCGGATTTGATATGACAACCGCACAGGCACAGGTATTCATCGGAGGGACCCTGCACGAGATTGGAAACGTCATCCCCGCAGCAGAACTCTACACAGCGCTTGGCGGAGACGATGTCGCAGCGCTTGCTCTTGTCTACAAGATGATTCGCGTCGCGATGTTAGTCGTTGTCGCCGCAGTCTTTTCCCACCTCTGGATGAAACGCTCATCCGGTGAGGCGGCAGCAGAAAAACCGCGTCTGCAGGGATTCCTCCTCCTCTTCCTTGCCGTTGCCGTACTCATGAGCCTGCTTATCCTCCTCGCACCGGAAACCGGCCGTATGATTCAGGGAGTCTGCATCAACATATCAGTAACCCTCTTAACAATAGCCATGGCCGGGGTCGGACTCTCCATGAACCTCAGGGAAACCTTTGCCGTCGGAAAAACCCTGCTGCCGTTTGCATCCGCAGTCTGGGCAGTACAGGTTATCCTGATGCTTCTCTTAACGAAACTGTTTGTATAAAAAAAAGTTATGCGCGGAGGATTGCGAGAGCTTCCTCAACGCTCTTATTTTCAACGGTGATTGCATAGATTGCATTGCAGAACTTCACTGCCTCATCGAGGGACTTCTGGTGAATGTTTCTGCCGGTTGCATTTCCTGATGCACCGCCGACGTGAATCTGGTCATAGAGTTCGGATAAGAACTTCTCCTCAGAGGTAGAAGAACCGCCTGCACAGACGACCTTGGTTCTGCCTGCTGCCTGGACTGCCTCCTGCAGGAGTTCTGCACCGGACTTTCCGTCCTTCTTTGGTGCATTTACCTTCACGAAGTCACTTCCAAGACATGCGGCAACACCTGCTGCGCCTGCGATTAAGTGCGGGTCCTTCTCGTCTTTGACTGCCTTTCCTCTCGGGTAGATCCAGAGAACCGTGACAAGGCCGTGGAAGTGTGCATCGTTGATTAAGGATGCGGCCTCTGCGAGCATCTCTGCTTCGTTCTCGCTTCCGAGATAGATGGTGTATCCGATACCGGCGATCTTGATGTCGTTTTCGGCACAGATGTCAACTAACTGACCAACGGACCAGAGCTGGCGGGAGACCGGGTCTTTCTGGGAAACGCCGACTAAGTGTGTCTTGGAGTTCATCTTGACAAGGTATGGAATCTCCGGGTAGTCCATTGCATAGCGGGTGATTAAACCAAGCTGGGCGGCAAAGACACCAACCTTACCCTGGGATGCAATGCGGAAGAGGTGTTCCGGATCTCCGTCATCTGCCGGGATGCCTTCTCCATAGAAGTCATCGTTTAAGTGTTCCATCTTCTGGTCGCCGGCAAAGAGCATCAGGCGTCCGGAACCCTGCGTGATTAAGTTATAGTTTGCAAGGTAAACATCCCGCATTCCGACCGGGACATCTAAAGGTACTTTCACATCAGACATAGATTAGTTATATGTTGTCGTTTCGATATGTAAATCTTATCTACTCGCGACCGGTAAGCAGGGGCAAAAAAAGGGTATTATGAGCGGAAGTATCCGATGCCTTTCGGCATGTCTTTGATGTTGGTAAACGTCTTGATATCCTCTGCGTTTATGATGAAGGTAAGCGTCGGAATCGTGCAGCCGAAGCTGTGCGGGCGAATCCAGTAGGAGTTATCCTGGTTGTCAAGAGCTGCGTTGGTGACAGTCAGGACCGCATAATCACTGTTGATGTAGGTGAAATCAATCTTCTGCACACTCTCGTATCCTTTCTCCGGATACTGCAGAATACCTAAGACCCGCGTCTTTAAATCCTGTTTTCCGAAAAGATACACCAGGAAAGAAATCCACGGCTCGATGTCGTAGGTTACGACAATCTCGGCATCCATGTTTTTCATGGAGTACTCCACCGACTTCACATAGAGGTACCCGTACCGGTTTTCCCCGTTCAACAGTCCGACTGCTGTCTCTTCATCACTAACTGCAGATAAAAACGGCAGAGAAAATGCTGCAGCTCCTGATACCGGGAGTGCCAGTATCATGAGCGCGAGAAACAGACAGAGGATAGGGTACAGCCTCATGATTGTTTTACTATTTGTCCCACGTATAGATATACTTTCTTCAACACCGGATGTCCACATCACAGAATGCGTCCCCGTCAAAGAGACCGCGTGGCGTAATCTTCAGATGCGGGACAACGGTTAATGCCATAAAGGATAAGGACATGAAGGCTCTCCTGTCCGCTCCGGTTCCGTCCAGTGCCTCATGCAGGACAGCCATTTCCGCACAAACCTCTTCATACGGTTTGAATGTCATAAGACCGCCGGCCGGAAGCGGAAGAAGCGTAGTCTGTCCGTTACAGACCACAGCCATTCCTCCTCCTGCATCAGCGACAGCTTTTACGGCCTGGATAATCTCCTCATCCGAAGCTCCTGCGGCTATAATGTTGTGGGCGTCGTGGGATACCGAGGTGGAAATCGCACCCCGTTCAATTCCCAGGCCTTTGATAAGGCCGACGCCGAACCCTTCCCCGCGGTAGCGGTCAACGCAGACAATCTTCTGCAGGCCTTCAGCAGACGCCTCCATCTCACGGCATTCGGTAATGATTTCTCCCGGAATCGTTTCGATGACCTTCAGTTTTCCCTCCGGAAGCTGCAGATCCGCTGCTGTCGGAATCCGGCAGACAAACGGCGGGAAGGTGATTTCCTCAGCAGAAGCATCACCCTTCTTTCTGACCGCCAGGCCATTTTTGTACACGCGTGATACCGCAAAGGTCTCGCCATCTTCTAAAACACAGAAGTCAGCAGCACGGCCCGGAGCAATCAGGCCGCGGTCGGAGAGGGAATGGTACTCTGCGGCAGAAAGTGTTGCAAGCCGGAGAGCCAGCTCTAACGGCATACCGTTTTCGACCGCAACACGGATACAGTGGTCAATTGCCCCCTCTTCTGCAATACTGTCAACATGCCGGTCGTCGGTTGCAAAACAGCAGCGGGAAGCCGTTGCCGGAGTCACCGCCGGAGTAAGGGCTGCGACATTCTTTGCGGCATCTCCTTCGCGGAGGAAGATGTACTGTCCAAAACGCAGCTTCTCTTCAGCCTCTTCAGCAGTCGTACATTCATGATCGCTGCCGATTCCCCGGGAGACATAAGTACAAAGCGCCTCGCCGGAAAGTCCCGGTGCATGCCCGTCCACTCTCTTAAAGAGAGCAAGCTTTGCAGACACCTCTGCATCGCCGAAGAGAACGCCTGGGACATTCATCATCTCACCAAGACCAAGGACCTTTGGATTGTCCTGGTAGCGTGCAAGATCTTCAGCGGACACCACAGCGCCGCCGACATCTGCAGGAGTTGCCGGAACACAGGACGGCACCATAAAGAAGATGTCTGCCGGAGACTGCTGTGCGTCGGAAATCATAAAATCAATTCCTGCTGTTCCTGCCACGTTTGCGATCTCATGCGGGTCAGCGACAACCGTTGTTACTCCGTGTGTTACCACCAGTCTTCCAAACTCGGCAGGAGTTAACAGCGAGCTTTCGATATGGACATGGGCGTCAATTAATCCCGGAATAACCCGTGCACCTTCCAGGTCGAAGACCAGATGTCCGGTAAGTGCACCGGGGGCGGCTACAGCCTTGATTTTTCCGTTTTCCACAGAAAAAGAAGCGGGTATCCAGGTACAGGATACCGGATTATAGAGGAGAGCATTATCAAATATTCTCATGCTATCTGAATTGTTTTAATGTATCCGGCAAGACGCTTCGGATTTTCTGTATAGGTGGAGATGTAGATGAAAATCTTGTACTCTCCGGCTTCCAGAGTTACCGGACACTCGGATAAAGTGTTTCCTTTGGTAAGCGTCTCGGCAAAGGAGAAGGTTGAACCTATCTGCGTGGAGGAGAACAGGCCGTCCTGGCGGAAGATGTTGTACTGCACCCAGACATCCTGCAGCTCGTCATCGGAGTAGGAGATGGTAGTCTTCAGCACTCCGTCATCATAAACCGGCGTGTCTGCATTAATTCCTCCTCCGCCGGAGAAGAGGAGAAGAATAATTATCAGACCTGCAAGAAGGACAGCAAGTCCGCCGATTAAGATGGTTCGCGGGTTTACCGGGTCGCGTTCAAGAAAGTCTTTCATGATTACTCGACACGCTCAACGATAACTCTGACCTTGTCACCGCTCTTTAAGCCGTGGCCCTTTGGAACATCAACATTGAACCAGAGATCTCCCTGCTGTGACATCAGGCAGTCTTTTACTCCCTCAACATCTGCGACAAATTCAAGCTCTGCTACAATCTCTGCGATTTTATCAGCCATGAGTAAATATAAGGCAGATATCCGATATTAAGGTTTGGAAAAAAAGGAAGGGGAAATCAGAGGGATGCTAAAATGTGGCCGAACTTCGGGACGAAGTCCTTCTTTCTGGAGACAACACCTGGAAGGTGCATTGGTTTGTCCCAGTGAAGAGCTGCGGCAAGCATCTTGTCCTCTGCGACGGCAAACATGTCAGACCCCATCTCGGCAACACTGGTGTAGAGGGCGATGTACATATCCGGTGCATGCGGTTCTTTGAGTTTTTCCTGAAGCGCGGCATAAATCTCGTCCTTTCTGGCGGCCGCATACTCATAGGTCGGCACTAAAATCTGGGCGATGACCACACGCTTTGCAGAAAGGGTAAACTCCTTGGTGTCGCGCTCTAAAAGTGCTCCCTGCGAAACGCCGGCTAATGCCATTCCTTCCGAGATTAACTCCTGTGCGTACTCTTCTGCATCCACTTCCGCATGTGCGGAAAGGTAGGCAACCATATCCACATCCACTCTGGTCGTCGTCGACATCTTCAGACCAAGAGTATCGGATAAAATTCCGGAGAGCAGAACACCGGCAATCTCTTTGGACGGGGTAATGCCTGCCTCACGGTAGCGGCGGGCAATGATGGTACAGGTCGAACCGACCGGCTCCATATCGAAGCGGATCGGCTTTAAGGTAGTCATTGCACCAAGTCTGTGGTGGTCGATGATCTCGAGGATATCCGCGGACTCAATTCCCGGGACTGCCTGTCCGTACTCGTTGTGGTCTAACAGGATGACGGACTTTGCGGCGTCTTCCATTAAGGTGTTGCGGGAGATGGTTCCAAGAAGCTTGCCGTCCGCATCAACGACACAGGCTGCGCGGTACTTTGCGTTGGAGACGACCTGCTGGACATATTCGATGGTGTCCTCCAGTCTGACGCGCGGGACATCGGTGGACATAATCCGCTCGGCAGGGAGCGTTAAGTGGATGAGGTTTGCGACACCAAAGGCGTCTGCATCCGTAGCGATTACGGTAACTCCGCGGGCTTCTGCAGATGCTAACAGACGCGGACCGACCGGGGCTGAGTCTGCGATAATTAAGGCGGCAATTCCTGCAGAGACCAGGGCAAGCTGGGTCGGTTCGTCATCTCCGACAATCGCGATATCTTTTTCCGTGATGCGGGAGAGGATGACGTGCAGTGCGTCAATAGAGATATAGACTGATCCTTCTAAGACATCATGCTTTTTGACGCGAATCTCTCCGTGGAGAATTCTGGTCAGCGTCTCAACCGGAATCGGGGAGACGGCAAGCGTGTCCATTTTGGTGTTGGAGACATAGGCGCGTGCCAGACCGTGTTCACTCACGAGTCCTAAGAGTTTTCCTGACTCGTCGATGATCGGGAGGTTACGCATGTCCTTTTCATCCATCTGGTGGATGACATCAATGGTCGGTGTGGAACCGAGTGCTTTTTCCGGGTGAATCCGGGAAAGGTCGGATACTGCCGGTTCGACGTTTAAGACTAAGACCGGTTCTTCGACGCCGAACTTTTTCAGTGCATACTGGGATTCCGCGTTCAGCTTTCCGCAGCAGGCCGGGATGTAGGCATCCTGTCCGTTCCGGTTCAGGAGGGCAGCATATCCGATAGCACTGCAGACAGAATCAGTGTCCGGGTGCTGGTGTCCGATTACGTAGGTTTTTTTCATGGTTTCCTTATTTGAACAGCCCGCGTCTGGGTGTTTTCTTTTCAGTGTTTTTCAGGCTCATATTCAGGAGGTGGTGCATGGAACGCACTTCCTTTCGCAGGTCGTCAAGTCCGCCGGTGATTGCATCAATATTTTTCTGCATCCTGGCTTCTTTCTTGACGTCACGGTCACGAATCGGTTCAACGAGACCGGCTTCCGCTGCCTGATCGAGACCATGCTCTATCAGGAGAATAACCGCTTCGTTTCTGTCGATGTCCTGTTTCTTTGCAAACTGGTCAATCCTCTCTGAAAGAACCGAGTCCAGTGTGAATGAAAGCCGCAGAGCCATAATATGAATATTTGTTTGTTCTGGGGAGTATTCTAATTTATGCCGCCAACAGGTAATAACTAACTTATACATTAGACAGCAAATAATACTGTATGATTCTGGTAGATTGGGAAATCGCTGACCACATCAAACGCGGCTTTATTAAAATTGATCCGTATGATCCGGCACTTGTTCAGCCGAACTCACTGGATATCCGTCTTGGAAACCACTTTGTCTGGTACGAGCCGTGTGATGATGTCATCGATCCGTTCAACCGTGAGACCCTGCACACGCATGTTCAGGAGAGAAAGAGCGCATACTTTGACATCATGCCGGGACAGTTTGTCTTAGCAGAGACCCTTGAGTGTGTGACCCTTCCGGACAACATCGTCTCTTCTATCGAAGGAAAGAGCAGTGTTGCCCGTCTGGGAATTGAGCTTCACCAGACCGGAGGCTGGATTGATGCAGGCTTCTCCGGCACGATTACTCTTGAGATGTGCAATGCAAACTGCAGACCGGTCCGTGTCTATGCAGGCATGCCGATTGGTCAGCTGGTCTTCTACGTTACCAAGCGCTGTGAGTGCCCGTACGACAAAAAGCCGGATGCAAAGTATCAGAACCAGAAGGACGCAACGATTTCCCGCTACGATAAGAACACGTTGAAAAACGTGGAATAAATCTTTCTTTTTTCTCCCCCGGGAAGAGGGTTTATATGGTTAGACAGCATAGATAAAATACAGGTATGGCATATAGCCAGCCGTAAATCCCCATTACTAGTAATAATTTGGCAAGCTAACCTCCGCGATTCGTTCGGAGACGGCAGGAAGTAAGCACGTGACTTCCCCTCCGAACGAAAACAGCCAATTATTCGGTGTCTGCGTTTTTCGTATTCTTTTCAAAGTCTGGTTTTTGTATTCTTTCAGATTCCTTTCATCTCAAAGTATTTTCGCACATACTTCCTAATATCTAATCATGTTAATCCACCCTATCGACTTCCGCTACGGCACACAGGAGATGAAGGCTGTCTGGTGCGAGGAAAACCGGTTCCGCTGTATTATCTCTGCAGAGACCGCGCTTGTGTCAGCACTTGCCTCCTGCGGGCTGATTTCGCAGGCGGATGCGGATATGGTGGCAGAAAATGCGCCGCGGGCATCACTTGCACGGGCAAAGGAGATTGAGGCTGAAATCGGCCACGATCTGATGGGGATGGTAAAAGCCCTCTCCGAGGTGTCCGGAGAGGCAGGACGGTTTGTTCACTTCGGGGCAACGTCCAGCGATATTTTAGACACCGCAACCGGCCTGCAGCTCAAGGAAGCCTTCAGCGTTCTGGAAGCAAAGCTTCAGGCATTCTTAGCGGTTCTCCTTGAGCGGGCAGAAGAGACCGCAGATCTTCTCTGTATGGCACGGACCCACGGACAGCATGCGCTTCCGATGACCTACGGTCTGCGGTTTGCCGTCTGGGCTGAAGAGGTCTCGCGTCATCTTGTGCGTCTGTCTGAGATTCGCCCGCGGGTTTTAGTCGGAAAACTCACCGGAGCCGTAGGCACGCTTGCTGCCTTCGGCAAAGACGGAATGGCAGTACAGTCTGCCATGATGCAGAAACTCGGCCTTTCCGATGCCGGTCTTACCACACAGGTCATCTCCCGCGACCGATACGCAGAATATATCTTCCTCCTGGCAAACATTGCAACAACCCTGGAAAAGATTGCCGTGGAGATTCGAAGCCTCCAGCGGACCGAAATCGGCGAGGTCTCCGAACCGTTTGGAAAGAACCAGGTTGGGTCATCTACTATGCCGCACAAGAGAAACCCGGTAAAGTGCGAACAGGTCTGCGGTCTGGCCCGGATTGTCCGCTCCATGGTCGAACCCGCCCTGCTGAACAACACCTTATGGGATGAGCGCGATTTAACCAACTCCGCATCCGAGCGTATCACCTTCCCTGAAGCATCGGTTCTCACCGACCACTGCATACACATCATGACCGGAGTTCTCCGCGGACTGGTTATCCATGAGGATGCGGTCGCCTGCAACCTGCAGTATCTGCAGGGCGTAAATCTCGCTGAGTCGGTAATGATTGAGATGACAAAACGCGGAATGCCGCGGCAGGATGCGCACGAAATCATCCGGCAGGCAAGTCTTAATGCGCTCGCACTCCGCCGGCCGCTTGCAGAAGTTCTGGCTGATATCCCGGCAGTAACTGCCGTACTTTCCGCAGAGGAATTACGCAGCCTGCTGAATGCGGAATACTACACCGGGCTTGCTGCTGAGCAGACGAAATCCCTGATAGAAAAACTTCGCTAAAAAAAGAAAGGACTCAGAGAGTTCCTTTGGTACTCGGGATGTCAGTGCATCCTTCGCGGATGGTCAGTGCACGGCCAAGGGCAACACCGAATGCCTTGAAGATTGCCTCGCACTTGTGGTGGTCGTTTACTCCGGTGAAGATGATATGAGCAGTAATTCCTGCGTGGATGCAGAAGCTGTAGAAGAAGTGCTCGAATAAATCATTCGGGATTCCGCCCGTAACGATTCCGGTAAATGCTCCATCCATTACCAGATATCCGCGTCCGCCGACATCTACCGCAACAGTTGCACGGCTTTCATCCATCGGGATGATGACATCCGCAAACCGGGTGATACCGGCACCGGTGCCTACTGCCTGTTTTACTGCGTCACCCAGCAGAATTCCGATATCTTCTACCGTGTGGTGGCAGTCGACTTCCAGGTCTCCTTTTGCATCAACCGTCAGCGAGAATCCGCCGTGCTTTGCAAACGCGTGCAGCATGTGATCGAGGAATCCGATTCCGGTCGAAACCGAAACCTCCCCGCGTACATCCGGGTTGAAAGTGATTGAAATAGTTGTCTCGTTTGTCTCTCGTCTCAGTTCAGCAGTTCTCATTATTTGCCTCCAGTGCTTCCGGTAAGGTAATCTTTCCGCTGTACAGTGCCGAGCCTAAGATACAGCCGCCTGCACCAAGCGCCTTTACCGCACGGACATCCGCGGCAGAGGAAACTCCGCCGGATACCAGAACAGGAATGGATACCGCATCGATTAAGCGGGCGATCGGTTCAATCTGAATGCCTGCCTGTTTCCCCTCTACATCGATGTTTGTGTAGAGCAGAGAACCTGCACCCAGTTCCTCAAAGCGTTTTGCCCAGGACACATAGTCTCCGGCATCAGCAGTCCAGCCTTCAACCGAGACGGAACTTCCGCGGGCGTCAACGCCTGCACAGATGCGGTTCGGGCCGAACTCATCAGAAAGGACTGCGACTGCTTCGGGCTCGCGTACCGCAAAGGTACTGATGATAATCCGGTCAACGCCTAAGTCCAGCCATCCGCGGGCATCGTCAAGAGAGCGGATACCGCCGCCGACCTCGAGGAAGACATCGGTCTCTTTGATGACCTCACGGATACAGGAAACATTCTCCGCACTGGCAGAGAATGCCCCGTCCAGGTTTACGACATGCAGAGCGTCTGCTCCCTGTTCAATCCAGCGGCGTGCATTCGCAAGCGGGCTTCCGTATCCGGTTGCGGTCGACTTCTCTCCGCCGACTAACTGCACGCAGGTTCCGCCTAAGATATCTACGGCCGGCAGAATCTGCATCAGCGAACCATCCGGGTGATGTCGAGGACTAAGATGTCGCGTGCTCCGGCGTTTTTAAGCTGGTTAATGAGCTGATAAACGCGGTCGGAGGAGACGACAGCATGCAGGGATACAGCAGTAGAGCCTGCGATATCCATAACTGTCGGACCGCCGAGACCCGGGATTAACTGTTTGATTGCCTCAAGGTTTTCGCGTTCCACATTCAGCATCAGATAGCACATACCGGATGCAGCCATTACGCTTTCGAATGCGAGCAGAATCTCGTCAATCTTCTCCTTCTTCTCAACAAGAGAGTCGCGGTTTGCGATGACATGCGTCGTGCTTGCAAGAACTTCAGAGACGATTCTGAGTTTGTTAATCTCCAGGGTTGTTCCCGAAGATGTCAGGTCAGCGATTGCGTCAGCAACACCTAACTGCGGAGCAGCTTCGCATGCACCGGCGACCTCAACAATCGTAACATCAACACCTGCTGCTTTGAAGAAGTCCTCACAGATGTTCGGGAACTCGGTCGCAATCCGCATTCCTTTCATGTCTGCGACCTCTTTGACTGCAGATGCTTCCGGGACCGCGAGCACAAGACGTGCTCCGCCGAACCTGAGATTTAAGATCGGCTCGACATCTGCTCTTCTCTCGGCAATCATATCCAGGCCGGTGATACCGATGTCTGCCACTCCTTTTGCGACATACTCCGGGATATCAATCGGGCGGACGAAGAGGATCTCGATGTTCGGGTCAACGGTCTTTGCGATAAGCTGGCGGGAAGCCGTCATCTTTACGTGGATGCCGGCCTTTGCCATTAAGTCATTGATTGGTTCAGCAATTCTTCCCTTGTTCGGGATTGCCAGACGTACTTTGGTCATGTTAGAAGGTCTTTAAGGTTCCGTCAATGACGAGCTTGGTGATGTCGGTGATAGACTCGAGGCGTTTGTCAACAATCTCCTCGATTTCCGGTGCGAAGTCCTTGTAGGAGTATCCGCGCTTGGTGATGCACTGAACGCTTGCGACGTGCGGGTGGTCAATCGGGTGACCGATCTGGGAGAGGAGTCTGACATACATCTCAGAGACGCCGTCAACCTTCTGGCAGCACTCCTTTGCAATCTCGGTTGCGAGGAGGTTGTAGATCTTTCCGATGTGGTTGATCGGGTTCTTACCAGACGTTGCCTCCATGGACATCGGTCTGTTTGGAGTAATAAGTCCGTTGCAGCGGTTTCCGCGTCCGACAGATCCGTCGTCACCCATCTCTGCAGAGGTTCCGTTGACGGTTAAGAAGACAGACTGGCGGTTCTTCTTGATGACGTCTGCGGTATTTACGGCAATCTTGACCTTTCTGTTGGTGAACTGCTTTGCAACACGGGTGAACTCTTCGACCATCTTTTCCTTGGTCTCGATGTAGTCTTCGATTCCGGAGCAGTACCGGTCAACCATTGCTGCGGCAACAGTAATGTTGACGGTGTTGATTTCGCGCATACCCATGAGCTTGATATCGTATCCCAGTGCCGGGTTCTTCGGGCGGAACTCTTCAGCGATGAACTTGTCAAGGCCTAAGATGATCTGTTCGGTTTCGGAGAACGGTGCGTGACCTACACCGAAGGAGGTGTCGTTTGCACGCGGGATGGTGGTGTGGCCCTTTCTGGTGTTGAAGACATCACAGAGGTCAGTAGAACCGGTTCCCATACGGCAGTCGATGATGACATCGTTTTCCATGTTGAAGGTCGGCATGGTCTCCTTTAAGTAGTCGCGGGCTGCCTTGACAGCGATTGCATCGGTTGCAAAGGTCTTGTTTCCGAATTTGCGGGTTGCACGGCCGGTTAAGAGGAAGTAGATCGGCTTGATGATTTTTCCTCCGCCGAATGCCGGTGCGGACTCTCCTGCAACAACTTCTCCCTGATCGGTGTTATGGTGGAGAACGCCTCCGTCACACTCTTCCATATATTCCTTGCAGAGTGCACGGGAGATTGCTTCTGCAACTCCGTCAGCTAAACTGTCCGGGTGTCCGATACATTTACGCTCGACAAGTTCGACACGCTGCTTTTCCATCGGAGTCTGGACAAGATGAGAGACGTTAATATTTCTCTTCATTTTCAATCACTTTACAATATTCTGATTTTGTAATATATAATGCTTTGTCTTAGTTTTGAGATAAATTTGCAGTCATTGCAGAATTTGCCGGGTTTTTTACTCAAAGTTGGAGGGAAAAAAGAGGGGTGATATGGGTTTTTGCTGTTTTTGCAAAGAACAGCATCTGATTTTTCTGCGGTTTTTCTTTTGTCGCGCACAGATTTTTTTCTTCGCCTCACGGCTGCTGATACCATGCAGCAGCATCCTGCATGAGGGAGATGAACTCTTCTTTCGGCAGTGTCCTCACGCGGGATACGGCCTCTTCGAGCTTTCGAAGTGCTGCATCATTTTCCGGATTCTCCCGCTGGATGGCATAGTATAGCTCAGCATTCTCGTTTGCGACCTCGACTGAAACCGCGGTCTGTTTTCTGAATGTAGTAGATGCCGCAGCCCGGAACTCCGCAGAGGTACAGCCGCTTCGAACCAGTGCATCGGAAAACGCGATATTTACCGCATGAGACAGACCTAAGACGTAGGCCGCTGCTTTATCATGCTCTTCAATATCCATGAAGAGAATGTCTGAGACATTGAAGAGCATTTCTGCTGTTTCATCAGCAGCAGCCGAACCGCATCTGCAGATGATTACATTTCTGCCCGCAGCCGACGGAGCAGACGGGCCGAACATCGGATGCACCGAGCAGACATGGCGTCCGGCGGCTCCGGCTTTTCGCAGACGCTCTCTGACCGGCTCTTTTACCGACAGAATATCGAAGATAACCGCATCCGGAGAGGAGGCAGAGAGGACCTCATCGAGGATTCTGTCCGAAACCGGCACCGGTGTTGCCAGAATAATAATGTCTGCTTTTGCTCCTTCTTCAAGGCTTACGGCCGGAAACTCTGCCCCTTCACAGTCCGGATCGCTGATAGAGACCGCATGCCCGCGGGCAGCGAGGAAATGCGAGAGCCAGCGTCCCATGCCGCCGTTTCCGCCGACAATACAGATCTTCTTCGGTTCCTGGAAGCGGGGAAGTCTTCCCTGCACATCAACAGACTCGTCAATGACCGCACGGGAAATCCGGTAGGCGGCGTTTGCGGTAACTCCGTGGGCAGCGCCTGCATCAATGTATCTCTGCTCGACAATCCGTTCCACCGACGGCACCACAACAGAAGCTCCGCTCTTTGCCTTCTCCTGCCCGATAATCTTCGCGATTTCGTTTCGGCGGCCTACTAACTCCATGATGGTTTTGTCAATCTCTGCAAGCTCTGCTCTGAGTGCGTCTAGTTCCGGCATACAAACCCCCCTCTGACGAGCAGGTCTGCAATCGTCAGAATGGTTACCGCTTCAATTACAACCGCACCCCGGGGGGCAATACACGGGTCGTGGCGGCCGCGGACAGCAAGCTCTGCGTCGGTCTTTTCCTGCAGGTCAACCGAGTGCTGGCTCTGTGCAATCGACGGCG
>JAFZFW010000002.1 GCA_017555685.1 Methanocorpusculum sp. | reverse complement strand
CGTATCCAGATTTCTCTTGTAGCCGATTCTGTCCACGAATCCAAGTTCTTTCAGCTTCTCACGGACACGCATCACATCAGCCTCATCAGCCCAGTCAGCCGTGAAGACATAGATTACTTTCTTATCGTCGCGTGAGTCCTCATTGTCGCGGAAGGTACTGACCTTTGCCCCGATTCCAAGCTCCCCTGCAACAGTTGCATTCCGGACCTTTATCCATGCCTCATCAATATCTGCTGACGGCAGGAAAATCAGCCACTTGCCTGCCTGCTCATCCCCGCAGGCATCTGCAGGCGTTCCCGGTCTGCTCTGCTGAATCCAGTAGCTGTGCGTGGTTTTGGTCGGAAGGATGGCCTCGCCGAACCGGTAGAACGAAAGAACATCCGCAGGACTTCCAAACATCGAAAGCGGCTCGGCAAGAAGCGGATAGGTATCCGAGAACTCCGCAAAAAGTTCCGTGATTTTATCGAGAATATCTTCTCCTGACTCAACAATCTCAAACAGGCGGCTGCCTTCCGCCTCAAGACGCTGTTCAGAAAAAATGGTAAACATGCCGAATGCCAAATCAGTCAGCTCATCTGCTGTTATCTCCTCTTCAGCAATCTGCTCATCCTCATACATAGTTGATACTATGAACAAGAATTTATTTAGATATTGTTATTCGTCACGGCTTCTCTTCTGATGCGGGCGGCTATCAGCAGAAGAAGGGACAGACCAAGAGCGGAGCCAAAGGAAATCCAGCCCCACGGAAACATCGTGTATCCGGAAAGGAGAAGGAGCGCAAGGTAGATACACAGGGAAAACACCCCGCCTGACGCAATAATCGCCGAAGACACAAACCACGGATTGCGAATCTTGTTTACGACACCGTAGATTACCCAGATATAGAGAACGGAGAAGAATGCGATTGGAAAAGCAATCGGGATGAACCAGTTTCCGCTATGTGTCCACTGCTCAAGGATAAGGAGATAGGGCAGAATAAAGGCGGATAACAGACCAAGAGACAGCCGGAGATACCGCGTTCCGCGATAGATGATCGGAGCAAAAATACCCCAGGCAAAAATCAGAGAACAAACCGGATACACAAACCAGGTCATCTCGCGCTCAATCGCCATGTTACAAAAAACACAGACAAAAATCGCGATAAAGAAAAAGACGGAAATCGCCCACAGGCGTGCATGAGAGTCGGGAATGAATTTCATCTGACCTCGGAAAATAAATTGATGGGGTGCGCAAAAACGCGCACCAAAGAGTATGAAGGAACGCTTATGCCTTTCTTTCCTTGTTCTTCGGGCGAAGAGAGGAGGAACCGCATTTGCGGCAGGTGGTTGCGCGGATTGCGTTTCTGGCGTTGCATTTCATACAAACTTTGACGTTAAGGAGTCTTGCTTCTGCTTCTGGGAATCTCATGATATATTACCCCGATATTTTCGTGCTAATATTGTATGCTCTCCGTGATATTAACAATTCCGCTGTATGGGAGGAATCACCGGAGGGAAACATACCATTTTCTAAACTCTTCGAGAGCACGTGCGCGATGAGAAACGCTGTTCTTTTCGCTCAATGTCATCTCTGCGAGGGTTTTTTCACCAACGGAAAAGACCGGATCATAGCCAAACCCGTCTGTTCCGCGCGGTGAGTGAGTGATTTCACCGTCTACTCTGCCTTCAAAGACAGAAATGCCGTCTGCATCAGCATAGGCGATTGCTGTTGCAAAGTATGCGCGGCGGTTTTCGATGCCGGACATGGCGCGGAGAATACCGTCGTTTCCAATAGTGTCCTGCACATAGGCAGCATACGGACCAGGGAAACCGGCAAGCGCTTCGATGAAAAGCCCTGTGTCATCGACGATAAGCGGGACACCAAGGGCTGCGTATGCCTGCTCAGCCTTTGCGCGGGCAATCTCTGCGATGCTTTCTGCCTGCGGTTCGACTGCTTCAAACGGTGTGTGGGTTACTTCGACAATACCGTCGAAGAATGCCGCAACTTCTGCCGCTTTTCCTTTGTTTCCGGTAACTACAGTAATCATAGGTATCTTCCGCGAAGTTCGATTTCATGTTCGCGCGCAAGAACCGCATCAGCACCGGTAAAGGAGGACTGATATCCTTCGGTAAATGCCGCGCGCAGTTCATCAGGCATCTCGGTTGTGCTTTCCAGCGTCTGGAACAGAACATGGAGATCAACACCGCGCGGCTCAATTTCCTCGGTCATCTGTGCAAGACCGAAGTCAAGGAGGTAGACACGGTTGTCTTTCCAGATCATGTTGGAGGTCGTAAGATCTCCATGTACCAGACCTGCGCGGTGGAGTTTGCCGACAGTAACTCCTGCAGCGTGCGCATAATCAGGAGTGATGACGTACTTTAAGACATCACCTTCGAGTTTCTCCATAACAATCGAGGTCTCAGTCACATCGCGGATGACAGGAGTCGGGACTCCGCCTCTGCGTGCTGCGGCAATACACCGGGCTTCCGCACGGGTACGCTCGGTTATTAAGTGGCGGTCAAGCTCCGGCGTCCGGTATCCTTTGGAAAGACGGGTCTTGACAGCGTCAGCGCCGGTTAAATCAACCGAAGCCTCCGCTCCACGCTCGGCAGTCTCAGACTGACCCGGAGCAAACAGCTCGCCGGCATCCGCGCGCCAGGTCACTTCCACCTGATCGGAGCGGTAGTGCGGATTAACTACAGAATCTGCAACAGAAATCGTAGAACCTGCCTCGAGCATGACTTTGCCGGTATACGCGATCATTGCCCCGTTGTCTCCCATGTAGGTTCTCGGCGGAGCCATAAACCGTGCTCCGCGCTCCTCACACATGACAGAGAGCATCTCCTGAAGACGCATATTTGCACCAACACCGCCGACAAGGATAACCTCATCCTTTCCGGTGTGGGCAAGTGCGCGCTCAGTAACCTCAACACACATCGCAAATGCTGTCTCCTGGAAGGAGTGACAGACATCTTCCATGCGTGCTCCGCGGGAAGTGGCATCCTTTGCCGCGCTCATCAAACCGGAGAATGCCAAATCCATTCCCTTTACCGTGTACGGGAGCGGTATGTAGGAACCTTCCTTGGCAAGCTGCTCGATAAGCGGACCTCCCGGGTGCGGAAGATTATGACTGCGGGCAAACTTATCCAGCGCGTTTCCAAGACCAATGTCAAGCGTCTCGCCAAAGATGCGGTAGCGGCCGTTTAAGAAGCCTAAAACCTGCGTGTTAGCGCCTGATGCATAGAGGACGATAGGGTCTTCAAACTTCGTATACCATCTGCCGATTTCAACATGTGCCACACAATGGTTGACACCAATCAGCGGGACATCATACTTCAGTGCGAGCGTACGGGCTGTTGTGGCGGCAGTCCGAAGAGACGGACCAAGACCCGGACCAATAGAGAATGCAACTGCATCGATTCTATTCTCAGCATCAGCAAGCGCTTTGGAAACAACATCAGAAGCTACCGCTGCATGATGCTGTGCTGCCTCGCGCGGGTGAATACCTCCCGACGGCGGTGAATACGGTGACGAATGAAGACAAACTAAATCATCGTCAAAAACAGCGGCACTGAAGTTCCATGCTGTCCCTTCAATGCCTAAAACCCTTTTTCCGGGCATGATTTTGTGTATTTTATTGCTTGAACTCAGTGTATCCGCACTTTCCGCATGCAAACCGGTCTTTGTGTTCTCCCATAAAGACGCCTGGTCCGCACTGTGGGCAGTTGCGGCGAGTGGTGGTTGCTTTACCCTGGTTGTCAACAGTGTAAAGGTCGCTGCGCTTCTGTGCTGCCTTTGCTGCTTTCTTTGCTGCCATAATTACTGAGCCTCTTCTTTCTTCTGTCCGCGTGCGATAAGGTATGCGCGCTCGGTTGCCTTAAGTGCCTCTGCAGAGTCGTAGATTCTTGCAACGCCCTGAACTGCTCTGACACCAAAGCGGCTCTGGAGCGGGGAAAGGATAAGGTTCTCAACTGGTACATTCTGGAGAGCTGCAATCTTTGCGCCGATGTCCATACGGGACGGGGTTGCACCTTCGTAAACTGCGGTGAATGCAACCTCGGAACGGCTAAGGAGCTCGTTTCTCGTGGTAGAGGTGATCTTAATCTCCATTCGATATCCCTAAAATGTTAGCGCGCTAGCTATTTAATACCCGCGTCACGACTGCACAAAACAGGAGAGAAGTTCTGCGGCTTTTTTCCGCAGAGAGGAATTGACCTCACAGAAAACAACCCCTTCATCCGGCTGTCCGTACAAAATAACCGCAGAATCAGGGAGCATTTCAATCAGCGGAAGAACAGCCAGATCCTCTTCGCCTTCCACCAGCACCAGAGAAGGGCGCATAGAATATGCCGTACGAAGCGCATCACACAGCTCCCCGGTAATCGTTCCGGCAGGATTGGATACAGTAAAAGTACGACCGGAAAACTTCGGAAGTGTTACCACATGCGAACGCTTGGTAACCCCGTCGATTACTGACACAGCAGGCGTCAGCCCGAACCGGAACGCATTCTGCGTCACCACATCACCCACACAGCAGAACGTGCGGGCCGTAAGCTCTTTGGAAATATCAGAAAAATCAGGATAGAGAGAGCCGAACGGCTCTTTAAACAGTCCGCGGCACTCCGGCGGAAGAATCAGCATTATCTGACCTTAAGTGCGTAGCGGCCGTTGTACTCGATGTTCATCTTCTTTGCAACATCAGAGTGACGGGCATCGATGATAACGAGGTAGCCGAACCACTCAGGAGTAAGAGCAGAGCCCTGGCACTCCGGGCAGATGGTCTTGTCTGCCTCTAAGACTTTGTGGCAGTTTCTGCATGCCTGAAGAACCTTCTTCTGGGATGCGCGCTTTGCTGCCATTACTGAGTCTCCTGCTTCTCGCCGTTTCTGTCAGCTTCAATCCATGCAAGGTTGCCGAGTCCCGGCTGACGCATGGTTAAACCAATCTTCGACTCGCGCGGGTCACGCTCGTTTAAGGAGAGAGCAACAACACGGGCACGGACAGTGTCTCCGACACCTAAGGTTCTGCCGGAATCCTTGCAGACAAGGCGGGAGTTCTTCTCGTCATAGTCGATGTACTCGTCAGAGATCTGACTCATGTGGAGCATTGCATCAATCGGACCAAGGGAAATGAATGCACCAAAGCTGGTAGTCTCAACGACAATACCTTCGATAACTTCCTGCAGAGCTAAGCGGAGGACAACAGCTTCAAAGTCAACGTCATAGTAAACGCCGCCGTCGCTGTAGATGATTTCACCCTCACCGACACGCTGAACGCCGGTTACTGCAATGAAAATTCCCATTTCCTTATCAACACTGCCCTCAAACTGCTCCTGTAAAACATCTAAGATAACAGTGTTGAGGTCTTCTCCCATACGCTCCGGCGGAACTCTGACTTTATCGTTTAATTTCAGTTTGTAATACATATGTTTCTCGCTGACTCTTTTATTTTCCAATCAACTCAAGCCTGCATCGCGAACGCAGGACAACGACCGCAATCTGGCAGTCGAAGAGTTTCTTTTTTAGTTCTCTATCATTTGTCACTACTACAGCATTAATCTCACGTGCATTCGCGACAACTTTGTCATCTACCGGGATGTCCTCTTCCCACGGCTCAAGAAGCTGACAGCGGGCGGCAACGGTTAATCCAAAGCGTGCTGCAGCCGCATTCTTCCCAAAGCCGTTGGTCAGACCGCGCAGTTCTGCAACGACCTCCGGAAGAACCCAGGCATCGTATGCCCCAAGCAGTTCGGTCAGACCCCCGAAAAGGTCAACACCGAACTGCGCCGGCATCATTAATGCGTTCGTATCAAGGACGACGTTTACTCGGTGAGAATTCCCATTCCGATTAACCGCCATCTTCCTCCAACCTGACGGCTGATTGCTATACGGGATCCTACTTCCGCACAGACCGGCCGTTTCAGAATAACTTCAACCACATTCTTCTTGGATGCGGTTACCACACCAACAGTTACCGCAGTTCCGACAGAGAGCATCAGCGGCTCTTTTAAGCGGAGCGGATCAATGTGGAGTTCGGATGCGGAACCGACGACTCTGTCCATTAACTGGACATTGAACTTCATCTTGTCCCATACCGGCGGAAGCTCGCCGACAGCACCTGCGACCTGTCCAACTAAAGTGTCGCTCTTGGTAATCGCCGGATCGAGTTTGGTTCCGATAGCTGCAAGTCCTCCCGGGGTTGCGGTCGGCACTTTGCGGGAAGCCTTATTCATAGAGGTGATTTTGGTAACAATCGGCTCCCACTTTGCCTTATTCTCAGACATGTACTGTCTGCCCGGACGGATTTCAATTTCGTCGCCTTCGTGGAACTCACCGCGGATTAATGAACCGCCGATAACTCCGCCTTTAATCTCCTTCCAGGAACTTCCCGGACGGTTGACATCAAAGGAACGGGCAATCAGCATAACCGGAGAGGACTCGGAGTCACGGTCTTCATTTGGAATAACCGTGTCAAGAGCATCGATTAACATATTGAAGTTAATCTTCTTCTGTGCAGAAACCGGAATAATCGGTGCATTTTCTGCAACAGTTCCCTTCACAAATGCCTTAATCTGCTTGTAGTTTTCGATTGCCTGCTTCTGCGGGACGACATCAATCTTGTTCTGGACGATAACGATGTTTTTGATGCCGGTAAGCTCCAGAGCCATTAAGTGCTCTTTGGTCTGCGGCTGCGGGCACGGCTCGTTTGCAGCGATAATCAGCATTGCACCGTCCATAATCGCTGAACCAGAGAGCATCGTAGCCATTAATGTCTCGTGACCCGGGGCATCAACAAAGGAGACAGAGCGAACAGGGTCAAGTTTGTCTCCGCACTTCGGGCAGACAGGAGTGTTGGACCAGCCGTCAGCACCGCATTTTTCACACTTATAGAATGTAGCGTCAGCATAGCCTAAGCGGATGGAAATACCGCGTTTCAGCTCTTCGCTGTGGCGGTCAGTCCATGCGCCGGTAAGCTGACCAACAAGAGTAGTCTTTCCATGG
>JAFZFW010000053.1 GCA_017555685.1 Methanocorpusculum sp. | reverse complement strand
TACGGTATCTTCTGTACCGGATTTACCGGAGGTTTACTCGCCGGTCTTGGTATGATGCTGTTCTTCCTCGGGAAAAATGTCCGCGAACGCTTCGGTGTCATCGAAAACGCCAGCGTCTACGCATGGGGCTTATGGGTTCTGGCATTCCTGGTCTTCATGGTCTTCCCTGCCCAGTGGTTCCTTGCAATTATGATGGCAGCAGTAGGTATTATGATTAAAGTCATGGCAAAAATGGCACTTGTTGGTACAATGCGGGGTGATGAAGAATGATGGAAGGTATTCTCGTTCAGATTCCGTTCGGAGATATGGTACACTACCTCTCCGGATACACGGTTCTGCTGTTTGCAGTTGCAGCACTGTTCGTTGTCCTTGCCCTCATCTCCCTGCCGGAGAAACCGGTTGATATCGTCTTTGGAACGGACGGATACACCTTAAAAGAGATTCCAAAAGACACCATGAAGTTCCAGCGCTTCATGGCAATCGCCTGCGGAGTTGCCACCGTTGGCGCGATTATCTCTGGAGATCTCTTCAACTTCACCCTCTTTGCCGCCTTAATCGGTATCTTAAACATCGGTATTGTTGCAGGAGTAAAGAACCGGCATGTCTTAGACTCGGCATTCTCCTACGGTCTTGTTGTCATGATGGGAACGGTCCCGCTCTTTGCAGGAGCAGCTATCGCTGTTGCTGCAACCGGCACCTTATCCATCTGGGAACTTGCCGGAATGGGAGCAGTTCCGCTTATCTCCAAACTCCTCTTACTCCTTGGAGTGTTAGGAGAAGGTATGGCTCCGTTCTATATCGGAAAAGCAGAAATCACGCGTGCTCCGGGAGCTCCGTACATCTTAATGATTCACGTCAGCTCCTTACTGCTGTTCCTGCGTGTTGTAGAAATCCTTCTGACGGTGTGATTATGAGTAAAACAGGATATTATTTACTGGCCCTTCTTGCCTTTGCAGTAGGGATTCTCGGCCTGATTCTTTCAGGATACGCAGTCGTTCTGACATTAGTCGGCTTCCCGGGAGCGCTTGTCTTACTTATGCTCGGTGTTTCTGCCGGAAGAAAAGAGGGAGACATTCCCTTTGTGGGGTACTGAAAAATGATGGTTAATCTTACCTTTATCCCGCTTCTCCTTGGAGCGATTCTCTTCGGTCTGCTTCTGCATGGACTGCACCGGAAAGTCATCGCCAGAATCCAGAGACGTCCGGGACCGCCGGTATGGCAGGAGATTCTGCACACCCTTAAGTTTGCATTCAAGCAGACCTGGATTCCGCGGACCGCAAGTCAGACGGTCTATGTTGCCGTAATCTGTTTAGCAATCGCTATCTGGACCGGTGCACTCTACACTGTCTGGACCGGCGGCAGCCTGCTGATTATCTTTGCCTGCTACATGCTGCACAAGATTGTGGAGCACGGAACCGGTCTTTCCTCCGGTTCCCCGTACACGAAGTTCGGCGCAATCCGTTCCGTTATGTCTGCAGCCGCAGAGCTTCCGCTCCTGGTAACCGTTGTTGTCGTCTACCTCTTTACCGGAACCCTTTCCTTATCCGGCATCGCCGCATGGGAAAGCACGCACGGCATCCTGTTCTGGATTGCCTTACCGGCAGCGGTGTCGCTCTTCCTGATTATCCTCTCGAAGGCACACTATGGACCGTTCTCCGTAATTGAGGCAAAGGAACTCGTCTCCGGTTACTGGACCGAACACTTTGGCGGATGGCGTGCACTCTTAAACATTGCAAACGCCTTAAAGACGGTCGTTCTTCTGTCTGTCTTCATCATGCTCTTCTTCGGAGCACTGCCGTGGTGGCTGTTCATCATCGCGATGATTATCCTGATGGTTGTCATCTCGTTTGTCTGTGCAACCACGCCGATGTTAACCCCGTACCAGACGGTCACTGTTCAGACCATCTGGACGGTTGTCGTCTGTATCTACGCAGTTATTGTATGGGTGGTGATGGGAGTATGAAGAACCCGATCTTTAAAGCCGTCCTTATCGGTGCAGTGTTCTACATTGCCCTGATGATTGTCGAAGGTGCCCTGCATCCGGCAATCCTGCCGGCAGCAGCCATTGGTGCAGTTATTCTTGGATTCCTTGCAACCGTCTTCCTCTGGGAAAACGAGCATGCAGTACACAAAGGTGAGGTTATCGTTCTCTGGACCATGGTTCTGCTCTTCGTTGTATACGGAGTCACCTTCTTCTTCCTCGGAGGTGTATTCGCATGAACTTAGTCTACGAACGTGACCTTCGTTCCATGAAGCTCCTTATCCTGAAGGGAACAAGTCAGGATGAGGCAGTTCTCTCTCTTGCTGAAAGACTTGGTCTTTCCCGTCAGCAGATGAGAAAGATTCTGATTGCCGGATGCGATATGATGACCCTGGAAAACATCTCCCCGCGTCTTGCCGCAGCAGATGCTGCTGCAGACGGAACTGCTGATGTTTTATCCATCCCACATCTGACAACCGCCTTAGGACTTCTTTCCGCAGAAGACGGTGCGGCATTTATTGCCCGCGTTGAGGCAGGAGAGTCTGTTGAATCAGTGAAAAAAGCAATTCTGGAGGTACTCGCATGAGTCTTCTGCAGAGCATCAAAAACAGCGTCCGTAAACGTTCCATTCATGTGTGCTACGTAAATACCGGTTCCTGTAACGGCTGTGATATTGAGATTCTTGCCTGCTTATCCCCGCGGTATGATATCGAACAGTACGGAATTTACGTCCACAACAATCCCCGCGAGGCTGATGTGATCTTAGTCACCGGAGGCATGTCCCCGCAGTGGATTGACAAACTCCCGGACCTCTTTGACAGAGTCCCGGAACCGAAGGCAGTGGTTACCATTGGCAACTGCCCGATCTCCGGCTGTGTTTTCAACCGTCCGGGCTGTGTCATTGACCCGCCGGTAAGCAAGTACATCCCGGTAACTGCCGCTGTTCCGGGTTGTCCGCCGAGACCAACCGAGATTATCAACGCGATTCTCTCAGCAGCCGATGAGCTGTTCAAAAACCATGAGGAAAAGGAGGCGAAGAAATGAAGAAAGTTGTTGACGTCTCACTGCCGGTAGGTCCGGTTCACCCATGTTTCAAGGAACCGCTCCGCATTAAGTGCGAAACCGCAGGAGAACGCATCTTACGTACCGAGGTTGAGCTCGGATACGTGAAGAAGGGAATCGAGAAGATTATGGTCGGCCGCCCATGGCAGGAAACCATGTTCCTTGCAGAGCGTGTCTGCGGCATCTGTTCGGTTGTCCACAACACAGCGATCGTCGGGGCGCTTGAAG
>JAFZFW010000052.1 GCA_017555685.1 Methanocorpusculum sp. | reverse complement strand
TCCTGTGCGGATGTTGTCGGAAAGTGCATTGAGCTTGCCGCAACCAACCAGACGAATGCAACCTTAGACAACTGGTCCATCACATCCCCTGCACCGGGAGAGAAGAAGACGGTAAACCCGTGCCCGGAGTGCGGAGAGCCGCTCGACTTCGGTGAGGGATGCAACATGGGCATCTGCAAACACTGCGGATGGTCCGGCTGCAGCTAAAAATAGAAAACTATCAACCTTTTTTTTTTTGAGATTTTTTTCTGCAGGCTAAAAAAGAACTTCAATTCTCCGGTTTACAAAAACATCCGAAGAAGAGTCTTCATACCAAGTTTTCCGCCGAGGGCAAGGAGCTCAGGACGCATGAGGAGGCGTTTTATCAAATCAGATGATCTGTCCATATCTCCATGCTCGGTAATTATCCGCAGAACCTCCGGGTTGTTCAGAGCAGAAATTCCGGCATCAACATCTGCAACATCAAGTGTTCTTCTGACCTTCAGCGCGGCAAAGCCCAGTTCAAGTTCTCTGCCGAAGTCATTCTTCCAGAGAGGTTCATACAAAGAGAGGGCTTTTCTGCTGCAGTCTCCGGATTCGATTGCCGCAACCGCAGCAGCTGCAGCATGACGGGCTGAGCGGATTCCGGTATAGACTCCCCCGCCTGAGGTCGGCTTGGGAAAACCTGCGGCATCGCCGGCAAGAATCCACCCGTCTCCAAAGGTCTGCTTTCGAACGCCGATAGGAATTGTTCCGGTCACTGAGTGGACGTTCATATCAGTAAATCGCCTGCGAAATGCGGTAAAAAGCCCAGGTACGTTTTTCGTACCGCACAGACCGATTCTTGCACGGTTCGGTGATACCGGAATTGCCCAGGCAAAAAACTCCGGGGCGGCATTGGGATAAAGTTCAACCTGCGGAGTGTCAGTTTCATAGAGGACTTCCGCCTGAATGCCGGAGTATACAAGAGGAGACTGCGGGACGCCGAATGCCCGGGCACAGACGCTTCTTGGGCCGTCTGCAGCGATGAGAATCCGGTACGGGATGTCCTCTCCTCCGGCAGTGTGTATGCAGTGTTTTTCTTCGTTGACAGCAGTGACACAGGTCTTGAGGGAAAACTCAGCACCTGCTTCTGCGGCACGCTCTGCCATCTCATGGTCAAGTGTTCCGCGGTCAACCACATATGCTTTCGTCTCGCCCGCATCAAACGAGAGTGGTTCGCCGGAACTGCCGAAAATCTTTGCTCCCGATACCGTCCGGTACACAGAACGATTCGAGACCTCGCACTCAGCAAAGGCTGAGTTGGACAACAGTCCCGCACACTGTACCGGATAGCCGATAGTTGCATGTTCTTCGACAAGGAGCGTCGAAAGTCCAGCCTCAGCACAGAGACGGGCAGCAGACGAACCGGTCGGTCCGCCGCCGATTACCACCACATCATACACGGTTAGAATACTGTTGGTGTTTCTGGAATAAATATCTTTGAAAAAAAAGGAATTATTTGAAGTAGACGCCGACGTCCTTTAACTTGTTGCGCATGGCAATGGTGATTACAAGCGGAGTGATTCCCTCGATAACTTTGGACATGGCAAGCGGTCCAGCATCGAGCGGCTGGAGTTTGGAGACGCTGGCAACTAAGTCCATGACCTCTTTTTTGGCATCCTCGTCATCTCCGCAGACGGCAACGGTGTAGTCGAGCTCTTCATCCAAGAGCATCCACTTGTTTGCCGCGACATTGTTGAACGCGCAGACGAGTTTGGCAGACTCCGGAAGCATCTTCTGAATAGCAAGAGCGGCAGAGCCTTCGGCCGGTGCGTCCGGGAGGAAGTACTTTTCCTGCGGGTTTCTGATCATCGGGTTGATTAAGGAGACGACAATCTTGTTCTCAAAGCACTCTTTGCCGATAGTGTCAATCGTAGATTCGATTCTCTCGAAGGGAAGGGAGAGAATCAGGATATCAGCCGAGCAGACATCAGCATTGGTGCCACCGGTACAGGTGGTGCAGGTACAGTTGTGTTCGATAAGACAGGTACAGACACCGGCAGCTGCAGCCTCTGCCTTCTCTGCCCCGCGGGAGCCGATTTCCACATCGAACTTCTCGCCAAGGCAGATACGGCGGGCGAGACCTTCGCCAATATTTCCAGTTCCCCCTAAGATTGCAACTTTCTTCATAATGTTGTGTAATTGTTGTTTATAGTATTTAAATAAGATACCGGATTGAAAAAGAGAAAAGAGCAGGCATTACCGGAAACCCGGATGGATCTGCCGCAGACGTTTGACGACTGCCTGCCGGTCGAGACGGTTTGCCCGCAGGAAGGAGGCAAGTTCCTGTGCGCGGGCAAACTCGCCTGCCAGACCATTGTACTGGTGGATGGTCTTTTGCAGACGCTGCAGTTTTTTCCCCGCTGTTTCGCGCAGTTCCTGCTCTTCCGCATCGGTTAACTCCTCGTCATGCTCGATGGTGTCTTTTAATCCGCGGAGGATTTCAGTCTGATTCTCCACGCTTTCTTTGAGACGGAGCAGTTCTGAGACCATGGTGCCGTGCGGATCGAGTTTTTCCTCCAGTTCCCGGATGACTGCGAGGATTTTTGCGGTGTCGCGGATGGCACTGTAGGTTTTCGTGCCGTTTCCAACCGGGACGACCTTCGGGCGGGTGACCAGGCTTCCTTTCGTTTCGGTGCAGGGATCTGAACCGATGTAGGAGACAGCGGTTGTCTCAATTACTGCGTATCCGGTCTTTTTGAAGTCGAAGCCGGCAGGAGCAGGGATGCCTACTGCCAGGTGGTTTTCTTTTCCGAAGTGGAGAAGGGCACAGGCATATCCTTCCTGCGAGAGCATTCCTGCTAAAAGCAGACTTTTGTCACTGCAGATGCCGGTCCCGTCAACTGCAGTCTCCACCGGGAAACGCGGGGCTATCTCGATTGAGGCAAGCTTTTCCTTGTCATAGGGCAGACCCTGCACATAGGCAGTCAGGAGCTCCAAGTACCGGTCGGAATCGAGGTTGAGTTCACGGCGGATTTTACGAAACGGGGTGAGCAGTGCCGGGTAAAACTGTGCTAAGTGCGAATCGAAGACAAACGCCTTGTAGTATCCGTCAAGCCAGGCATCCCCGATTCCTGCCGGAACCGATGCGGACTTTCCCGACTCCTTTGCCCCGAGATAGAGGGAGTTTGCAATCTCTATGGTATGGGAATAGTTGAGATGGGCATACGGAATCTTCACCGTAACACTCCTGACGCCGGAAACAGGCGCAAGCGTGATTTTCGGATAGGTTACGAGGTGAAGCGGGGGGCGGGCCATTGATATAGAGGATTTGCGCAACTGAGCATATATATCTACTGTTTGCCTCATCCGTTTCCCTTAAATCATCCGGGGACAAACATACTGAAAATGCCAAAAAAACTCCTTGCAATATCAACATCTCCGCGAACGAAGGGGAACTCGGACTCTGCACTTGATATGCTGCTTGAAGCAGTTGAGGGGAGGTTTGCAGTCGAGAAGGTATCGCTGAAGACAACGCCGGTCTCCCCCTGCCGCGGCTGCGGGTTCTGCGAGAAGGAAGGAGAGTGCATACAAAAGGATGCGTTTATACCCCTCATGGAAAAGATTGCTTCCTGTGATGTGCTGGTTCTGGCGTCTCCGGTGTATGCGATGTCGGTGTGTGCGCAGGCAAAGATGCTCATCGACCGCTGTCAGGCTCTCTGGGCAAGAAAATATCTCCTGCATACCGCCCCTGCCACGCCGGACAAACGCGGAATCTTTCTGGCAACAGCAGGTCAGACAAACCCTGCAGTCTTTGAGCACACCTCGCCGGTTGCCCGGTTTTTATTTGATGTAGCAGGCGTGAAAAATAAAAATATGCAGTATATCCTACTCGACGGACTGGATAAGAAAACGGATTTTTCCCGCTCGAAGCAGGCACAAACTGTGGTGAAAGACGCGGCTGAGGAACTCATCAGCCTGATGAATTGGGATAGGTAAAAAAAAAAAAGTTTTAGATGGCTTTCCACAGGAATTTCTCGGAGTGGACTCCCTTCTTCTTCTGTCCCGCAGGAATTGCCTCTAAGTCATCGACAATCGAGCGGAGACGGGAACTTGCACCATCTGCCTCGTTAACGAGCCATGCTTCTGCAGTAAGCGGCACAACATCTCCGTAGATTCCGTGGTGAGACTGGATGATGTGGCGGATCTGTAAAATCTGGGAATCGGTCAAAAGAGACGTGTACTCTTCGATGTACATGATGCCCATAGTGATGTGCTCGATAAGGTTGTACGTGTCGTTTGGCACATAGCTCTGTCCGACTTTATCAAAGCAGAAAATCTTCCCAATATCGTGCAGAACACATCCGGCAATCACCATATCCCGGTTAATCTTCGTCCGCGGCATAGTATCCATGATTGCAAGCGCAATTTTGACCGTCTCTAATGTGTGCTCGCAAAGACCACCGATATACTCATGGTGACGGCGTATTGCCGCCGGGCACTCATAGAAGCGGCTGTCAAGACAGCAGGCAACAAAGATACGCAGGTTCTGGTTCTGGATGGAAGCAACAAGCTTCTGCAGTTCCGTTGCGTTCTCCTCAATCTTTGCCGGAGTGTAGATGTAGAGCATATCTTCTCCTGCAGCAAGCGGCATCGGACCTGCCAGAATTGCCTCAAGTGCTGCTGCATCTTCGGACTGCAGAAGAAGTGTTCCGCCCTGCGGTACTTTACCTGTACCAACAATCCGGTACACTCTTCCGGTCTGAATCGAGCGGGCTGCCTCTGCCGCACCGTCTCCGTAGAGTTTCGCCTCAAGAACACCGGTTCGGTCAGCAATTGTGATGTGGAGATACTGCTCTCCGCGTTTTGCTCTCAGGTCTGCTCTCTTTACAGCAAACGGTGCGTCAACAACCGTGCCGTTTGTGATATCTTTTACATAGACGGTTTTTTCCATATGAATCACCAGGATACTTCCATAACTGCCTTCTCTTCCGCTTTCAGCGGCATATCCCCGTTGCCTGGAGTGAAGGCATACTTCTCTGCAGGGGAGTAGTTCTCATACAATGCACATTTATCCAAGACATCCACAAACTCACGCAGGAATAACCGCGGGACAACGTCAACCCTGCCGCCGAATCTGCCGGTGACTTTGGCAATCATCGTCCGGATAAAGGCAGGTGATACTCTTGTCGTATCAACTGCTCCGAATCCTTCGCTGTAGATGTCCGCTACTTTATAGGCGGCCTTTTCCAGCTTTTCGCTGTTGAACTTTGCAAGCACAATCTGGGTCTGCAGAGGGTTTGCAAATCCGTCGTCAGCGATGATGCCGATTCTGTCATAAAGCGGCGGAAGCGAGCGGATGCCTTTTGCACTCTCGAAGAATGCCGGTGTTCCGGCGAAGAGGAAGAAGCATCCGGGAATCTCGTTTTTGTCTGTCATGTCTACTAACTGACGAAGATTAATGTATCCCTTTTCCCGCTGCGGGCGGGGAAACGCCTGTGCGGTTTCTGCTTCGTCGAAGCTGACAAAGAGACCGGCAAAGCCTGCCTGCCGGATTAAGTAGACAATGCCTTTCAGGAACAGGAGCGCATCGGTCTCGGACACCGAACCTTTGATGCCGGCCTGTGACTTGAAGCTCCGGTTCGCAACCGTGGAGTCGCCGGAAATCCAGCCGACTGCCGCCTGTGCTGTTGCAAAATCCCCGCGGTTGTTTGCGGCATAGTAGGTACGGACTGCCGCGGCAAGCCCGGAACTGACACCGGATACCCGCTCTAAGGCTGCCTCAATCTCCTTTGCCGTAAGCTCGGCAAGACGCTCGTCATTTTCATCGATACCGGTCTCAATTAACCTGTCCTCAATGCCGAAGATCCACGTGTCAATGATACTCTTTAACGCATGGTCTTCGGTCTGCGTGGATAAGCCGGCACAGATTTTGGTGTAAATCGCTGTCAGCTTATGCAGCGGAGTGTCAGGAGAGATGACAACGTGGGAGACGACATACTTCTGCGCCAGCGCAAGTTCTGCCGCGCGGGCGATTAAGAAGGTCTTTCCCGAGCCGTAGTCTCCTCTGACAAATTTACAGTCCGCATGTCCTGCCGCACAGAAGGAAAGCTGTGATGCAAGGACCTTCTCTTCTGCCTCAAGACCGACGGCAAGGCGGGAAAGCCCGCTGTTCGGGACAGTGCCGCGGCGAAGGGCAGTAATTACCGCAACGCTTTCCAGACGCAGATCATCTGCGGCCGACATATCCGTAAACCTCTCCGCGTTCACCAATGCCGCGTTTTTCAATCAGCGTTACCCCGAACTCAGCGGTTTTGGCAAGCAGGCCGTTGACAATTCCTGCAACACGACGGGTATCCAAGACACTGCGTAAATCCATCTCGGTCGCTTCCCGGTGTTCGCGAAGGAACGCGAGCAGTTTCTTCTCGCGGTCATCCAGGTTCGGGAGAATATCCTCTTCTGCAGAAGCTTCCTCCGCCCCCGCATCAGGTTCGGCCGCAGCTTCTGCGGCTTTTTCCAGAAGAATCGGGCGCTCAGAGACAGCACGGCCTTTTACTCTGGACAGAATATCGGTGAAGTCCTGGATGCTGATGGTCTCCGGATAGCAGGGGAGCACATCAATTCCTGCAAGACAGAACCATTTGCAGTCCTCGTACATACCGCACTCAAGCGCATCGACTGCCGCATAGAGATAGACTGCCGAGAGCATCTCGCGGCCTTTGGAAGTTAAACGGTCAGAGACTGCCGCCAGGCTCTTCTGCACAAGACCGCGGGACTTTTCAAGCTGGTAGAGCGCGGCATCTCCGTTTAAGATGACGTCTGCAGCACGCTCAATATCTGCGACCGACGAAGCATTGGTCACAATATACCGGATGACCGTGTCTGCTTCGCGGAATGCACCGGCACGTTTCAGATAGCCGGCATAAGCAAGACCGCCGTTGAGATAGTCTGCCCGGTAGGCGCGGTAGAACCAGTCCTTTGCCTGCTGTGCTGCGCAGGCATTCTCATATGCCTCACCAATCTTGGCAAGACATACCGCGTGCGGGTATGCGGAGAGAGCCACACTGATGACGCCTGCTACTTCTTCGTTACTGCGAACCGCAGAAAGGAAAGCGACATACCGGTCGATGACCAGCTCTGCCGTTTCCCAGTCTGCATCCCGTGCCATCAGGGAATCGATTAACCGGCGGTAGATGGAAGAGGCACGCTCTCCTTCCTCCTTCTTTGCGGCAAGCTCGGCAGAGAGCAGGTGATAGACCGCATCCGCATCTTCGGTTAACAGATGCGAGAGTTCGAACTCTGCGGCATCATAGTTTTCGAGATACTTTTCCAGTAAAACAAAGGAGAAGCGAATCGAAGAAACGTTTTCATCGGTGATGTCTGCCTCCTCAAAGCTGTCGAGTGCCGAGCGGTATGCTTTTTCTGCCGCCTCTTTATCGATTGCCGCCAGAGCTTCTAAGTCGATGCGCAGGTATGCAGTGTTTTTCGTCTCCGTCCAGCCGCGCAGGGCAGTGTTTAATGCTTTCTGGTACTCGCCGGAAGCAAGGAGTGCTTCTGTGTACTCTACACTGAAGACATCATCCCCAAAGGTCTGCCGGTGAAGAGTAACTGCTTCTTCTGCTTCGCCAACAGCAGTTAAGGTTCTGACAAGCGTTAAGACATCAGCTTCTGTCCCGTTGTTTCGAACCAGAGTTCGCAGAGCAGGAATTGCTCCCCGCAGGTCGCCGCGTTTGCTGACAAGGTCTGCGTACTGCCTGACTGCTGCCAGATTGTCCTGATCGAGAGAGAGCGCTTTTGCATACTCTGCCTCTGCGCTCTCGTTTCCGCAGGCAAGCAGCACATCCCCTAAATAGCTGTGGAGATACGACGAACCCGGCATGATGCGGATGAGCGAGCGCAGGAGCGACTCGGCGATATCATATTTTTCCGTTGCCGCATAGCTTCTTGCGGCAAGCAGCATTAATGCCGGGTCGGTAGTGCCAGAGGCGAAGCTGATTACTTCGTCATATTTTTCCGCATTGAAGAGTTCAAGGGCGGCAGAAAGTGCCGCCGGATCCGGTACGGTGTTTTCCATAAATTACTGGATAACGGAGAGGATTGCTTCTGCAAATGCCTTTGCGTCGAACGGGGACTTTGCGGTGATGACTTTGCCGTCAACAACGACATTGTCAGAGACGATTTCTGCGTTGTCGAGCTGTAAAACACGGATACAGGCAGGGGTCTGGAGAGTGGTTGCCTTCTTACCGTTTAAGAGACCTGCTTCTCCTAAGATGACCGGAGCTAAGCAGATTGCAGCGGCAAACTTGCCGTTGTTTCCAATCTTGTTGGTGATGTCGATGAGCTCTTCACATCTCCAGAGCTGGTCCTGACAGCCGATTCCGCCGCCAATGATGATGCCGTCAAACTCGTCGGCATTGATGTCTTTGAAAGCAGCGTCTGCCTCGACAATTTCACCGTGCATTCCATAGCAGGTGCCTTTGACCGGAGCTGCGGTTACGCACTCAACGCCGGCTGCTTCAAGGGCTGCTTTTGGAATAGTGTATGCTTCGTCCATGAATCTGTCTGATGCAATTGCAAGAAGAACTTTCATGCTATACTGTTGGTTCTGAGAGTTGATAAACCGCCCGCTTCTATGAAGTGGCATCAGTGACAAGGAAAGAGGAAGAGCACGAAAAAATGAGAAAAAGTGAAGGTGGTTAGTACTCTCTGGAGATGAAGAAGTCAACCATCTCTAAGATGAGTGCTTTGGACTCGCTTTCCGGAATGACAGAGAGACCGTTCTTGGCGTCAGCGATAAGTTTCTCGGACTTGGCGCGGACTGCCGGAAGAACTCCGGAACTTTCAAGAAGTGCAACAGCTTCAGCAATCTCTTCTGCAGATAAGTCAGCCTTGTGGTATTTGGATAAGTCAACGCCCATCTCACGTGCAGTGATTGCAACAATTGTCTGCTTGTTCTCACGAAGGTCGGAAGCCTGATTCTTTCCGGAGACCACCGGAGATGCCAGCAGGTCAATGATGTCATCCTGAATCTGGAAGGCGATTCCCGTGTTTAAACCAAGCGTGTACATGGCGGCAATCTGGCGTGCGTCTCCGCCGGCGAGAGCGGCACCGATACCTGCTGCTGCTGCATACAGGACACCGGTCTTCTTTCTGACCATGCTGAGGTACTCTGCTTCGGTTACGTCATCACGCTCTTCGAATGCCATGTCCTCCTGCTGACCTTCGCAGAGCTCGTGGCATGCATGGGATAACATCTGGACTGCGACAATCTTTGCGCGGTCTTCGGTGTTCTTTACGCGGCAGATGTGCTCGAATGCATCTGCATACAGACAGTCACCGGCAAGAATTGCGGTCGGTTCACCGAAAACAGTGTGCACTGTCGGCTCTCCGCGGCGAAGAGAATCTCCGTCCATGATATCGTCATGGACAAGAGTAAAGGTGTGAGTCCATTCTAAAGCAAGTGCTGCTTCGAAGACATCTTCGGATGCTCCCGGACGGACAGCATCAGCGGCAAGCATGACCATAGCCGGGCGCAGACGTTTTCCACCGGCATTTAAGAGGTGGGAGGCTGCCTCACGGAGGCGGGTCTCCACTGCTTTGCTGTACTCGTCAGCCTCGGTGTTTACCTTGAAGGCTACCTGTTTGAGATATTCTTTTAAATCCATGAAGATCACTTCGGAAGAACAAGACGGTCGCCGTTCTGCATGATGTGGATGTCACGGTTTAAGGTGTAGCCGAACTCGGATGCAAGGTGGACATAGCCTCCCTTCATGTGGAACGGACCGTGAGACGGGATAATGTGCTCCGGGTTGAGCATGGAGACTAAGTCATAGTGCTCCTGGTAATATGCGTGACCGGTGACGTGAAGTCCGTCAAAGAGTCTTGCTCCCTGGCGGAGTAAGAGACGGTCGACTTCTGCACGCTGGGCGAAGTTGATCGGGTTCGGGATGATGTTTGCGGAGAACATCACACGATCGCCCTTCTCGATTTTGAGCGGAGTCTCGCCTAATGCCATACGGGAAAGCATGGATCCCGGCTCTCCCTGGTGACCGGTTGCAACAATCAGGAACTTTTCCTTTCCTTCCTTGGAGATGCGGCGAAGCATTCTGTCGGTGGTCTTTCTGTTTCCATAGATGCTGGTTCCCTGCGGGAATGCAACCTGCTTTAACATCTCTGCAGTACCGTTGTAGCGTTCCATACTGCGGCCGAGAAGAACCGGGATTCTGTCAATCTCACGGGCACACTCGGTGATAGTCTTGATTCTGGCAATCTGGGATGCGAAGGTGGAGACGATGATTGCGTGTTTGTCATCTTCTGCACGCATGATTGCATCACGGACACGAAGGCGTGCAACCTGTTCGCTTGGTGCGTATCCTCTGTCGTCTAAGTTTAAGGACTCGACGATTAAGACCTTGACACCTTCCTTTCCGATAGCACGCATGCGGGCTAAGTCCGGAGCATCGCCGATGACCGGAGTCATATCAAACTTGAAGTCGTTTGCATAGACAACGCAGCCGACCGGAGTGTGCAGGACAGCCATTACCGAGTCAATGATACTGTGCTGGACACGGATGAACTCTAAGGTCAGATTCTGGGAGATGGTGTATTTTGCTCCTGCCTTGAGTGCGAAGGTCTTGTTGGAGACAGTGAACTTGCGCTCGCCTTCAATCTGCTGTTTGATAAGCTCGGTGGTGTACGGGGTTGCGATAATCGGGCAGTTGTAACGGTGTGCTAACTTCTGAACTGCTCCGATGTGGTCTAAGTGACCGTGAGTACAGACAATTGCTTTTACGGTACCTTCTACCGTGTTCATGACGGTATCGTCCGGGATTGCACCCATCTGGATTAAGTCCAGAGAGTGCATATTTTCCATATCGACGCTGTTATTTCCGGTAATCGGGTCGAGATACAGACCGATATCGAAGATAACAATTTCCTTGCCGACGCGGACAGCGGTCATGTTTCTTCCGACCTCGTTGTATCCGCCGACGGCTATTACTTCAACTTCTACCATGTAGTTCCTCTATTTGTTTGTCATTTCCCTGACTGTGCCAGTCAGATAATACCGGACCTGAGCAAGCGCTGAAATATCTGGTGCTCCGGTGAGAAACATTGCGGTCTTCAGTTCCCCGCAGATGGTTTCAATTCTGCTGCAGAGTGCATCAACTCCGTTCAGGGCGGCGGGCAGAAGGGTCAAGGCCATTCCTGCCATATCTGCGCCGAGAGCTATTGCTTTTGCTGCATCAAGTCCGTTATTCAGGCCTCCGGTGGCAATTACCGGCCCTGTTCTGACCTGCGCTACCTCAAAAACACTCACTGCAGTCGGGATTCCCCATTCAAGGAAGGTATCTCCAAGCATCTGATGTGTCTTATCACTGGCACGCGCTTTCTCTATTTTTGCCCAGGATGTTCCGCCGAATCCGCCGACATCGAGTGCATCAGCACCGGAAGCAAAGATTGCCTGTGCAGCCTCACGGGAGATTCCAGACCCGGTCTCTTTTACGATTACCGGGACAGAGAGAGTTTCTGCTGCTTCACGGATGGTCGAAAGGATTCCAACTGCTGAACGGTCTCCTTCGACCTGAATCATCTCCTGCAGGAAGTTTAAGTGAATACAGAGAGCATCTGCATCAATCATTTCAACAGCGCGGTCAGCCCATTCAAGACCATGGTCACGAAGCTGTACTGCGCTGATATTTCCTGCAAGGAAGGCATTCGGAGCTGTTTCGCGGACAACAGTAAAGCTGTCTGCAAGCTCCGGGTTTTCCAGGGCGGCACGCTGCGAGCCGACACCCATCGGGATGTTGAACTGCTCGGCAGCAGCGGCAAGTGTTTTGTTTACCTCTGCGGTGTCAGGGTGACCTCCTGTCATAGCCGCGATAAAAATCGGGGCAGCCAGTTTGCGGCCAAGAAATTCCGTGCTGATGTCAATGTCTGATGCCGCACATTCCGGTACGGCATTGTGAACAAGACGCACGTCTGAGAATCCGGCACTGCCGAATGCAACGTCGGTTTCTGCGCAGAGATGTAAGTGATCGAGTTTTCTCGATGAGGTAAGTCCGGTCATTTTACCAGTGTCCCCCCGCAGGGTTTGCCTGCAAGAAATGCGGAAAGCATTTCCGGTTTTATGATGTGTGCCGGGGTACCGGATTCGGCCAGAGAAAGCAGTTCTTCTACTTTTCCCTGCATTCCGCCGGTAACGTCTGCAGTGTCAGCAGTGCTGAACGATACTGCAGATACAGTTTCGCGGGTAATTTCCGGGATGATTGAACCGTCAGCAAGAACGCCTCCGGTGGCGGTAACAATGGCGATTTTGTCAGCTCCAAGTGCTTTTGCAAGATAGGGTACTATCTGATCGCCGGAGACGATACAGCCTCCCTGTTTTCTGTCGCAGACAACGTCTCCGTGGAGAACCGGGACGATGCCTGCGGCAAGCAGACAGGAGATCTGTTCTTCTCCGCAGAAGACCAGACGGCCGTTTTCTGCAAGAGCGGAGGCAAACGGATGAAAAGAGACGGCCTCTACGCCATCCGCACGGAGTGCTGCGACAACTTCGGTGTTTAAACGGGAAACAGCCTCGTGCGTGACATAGACGCCGCGGGCGTTTTCTTTGCGTACACCGTCAGCAATTCCGTAGGCTTTGGCTTCGGGGTGGCCGAGAGAACCGGCCCCGTGGACGATGACCGCCGGCGTCTTTACAGCAGCAAATGCTGCGGCAAGTTCCGCGATACTTTCCCAGCGGACAACGCCCGGTTGTGCCTTATCGGTGATTACCGAGCCGCCGAGTTTGATGATAACGGTCATCAGATATCAGCCTCTTTTCTTGCGCCTTCCGTATCTATAGTGGTAATAATGGTCTTTGCGTCGCAGTCCTCAAGCGCGTTTGCAACACGGTTGCGGGAACCTTTGGAACAAAGGGCCCAGATACAGCCTCCGCCGCCGGCACCGGACAGTTTGGCACCGTATGCTCCGGCATTGCGTGCAGCAAGCACGAGATTTGAAAGAGCCGGATGGCTGACGCCTAATGCTTCAAGCAGGGCATGGTTTCTGTTCATGAGATTACCCAGTTCACGGTGGTTTTCCATGTTGTGCATCGCCTCCATGGTAATGGCCCCGATAGCGTCCATAATCGGGTTTGCAACAGCAGGCGAATGCTCGCGGAACTCGGCAACACGACGGACCATTTCGGAAGTGTTGTGGGAGACCATCGAGTTGCCGATAACAATTGAGAGGTTCTGCGGAGGAATCAGACGGCGTTTTTCATCGCCGCGGATTAAGACCATACCGCCGAAGGTGGAGACATAGGTATCAGTCGCACTAGCGCGGCCTCCCTGTGTAATCTTCTCCACTTCGTGCGCGAGTTCTGCAACCTCAGCGCGGGAATAGCCGAGCTGGAACTCATCATTGATGGCAAAGAGTGTTGCAACAGTGACTGCTGCAGAGGAACCAAGGCCGGATGCACTGGGAAGCTGAGATCTGACATATACGCTTCCCTTGATATCGAGGAGTTTAAAGCATTCAGCGATGTAGGGTGAGTTCGGACGCTGGAAATAGCGGGAGTGACGAACAGTGACCATCACTCGCGGCTTAATAGACATCGCAATCCCTGGTTTTCCATAGACGACAGCATGTTCTCCAAAGAGGAACACTTTGCCCGGGGCACTCCATGTTGCCATCAGATTACCTCCAGTGAGGCGTACCCGACAACGGACCGGTAATCACCGGATGCGTCGCCGGAGGTTGTATAGGTTAAAACCCGTGCTTCTAAAGCACCAAGGGCTTTTCCGATCTCTGCCGTCGCAGCAATACAGCCGTATCCGCACATGGACGGCTGTACTGCATAGAGGGCGTCATAGAACGCGTTCACATCAAGGTTTTTGATAGCTGCAAGACAGGTTAAGTCATCAGTCTCTGCTTTCTTTGCCGGGACATAATGCGAGCCGTCACCGGATGCAACAACGATGATACGGCGTCCGGTTTTTTCGACAGCATCGATTACTGCGCGGGAAACATCAGCAGCACCTTCCGGCGACTGATCACCCATGAGAACAGCTGCAATTTTTGCCTGAGGGAACCGGTAGGCAATAAAGGGCATCTGTGTCTCAAGAGAGTTCTCCTGCTTTCTGGCTGCGGCATTGTCTTTTGGCAGAGCGACTGCTTCGGCAAACTCGGTATCTGCTTTGACGGTTCCAATCGGCGTTTCCCAGTCGATATCAGAAACAGAGTTTTCAAATCCGCTGTGGCTTGTTCCGATTACAACAAAAGTTCCGTCAAAATCCGGGGAAATACGGGAATACGATACAGCAGCAGCAGGTCCGGAATAGAGATAACCTGCATGCGGCACAAGGATTCCCTTCGGATTGGAAACAGACGTTACCGTAGCTTCGAAAAATGAGGCAAGGGTTTGTTTTAAGCCCTCCGCTTCGCTTGGGTAAAAGATACCCGCAAGTGTCGGGAGACGCGCAGATTTTTCCGATACCCGCGGCTCCGCTGATATTTTGTGTATCATTGTATATGAGACGGAAATTTCCTGTTTTCCATCAGACCGTGATATTTACAGCCCGCATTTTCCGCGGCTTCGTGGGAGGGGGAGCTGGTGCGGAACGGAGACTGTTCTAAGGTAGAATATAGTTGGTTTTGCTATGAGATAAATTGTACTGCATGGAGTCTGCAAATTGAAAAAAAAGAGGGGAAGTTATGCCGTATTTTCAGAACCCGAAGATGAGGGATAACACCATGTAGGCGATAAAGGAGACAGCACCTGCACACGGGATGGTGATAATCCAGGCGGTTACCATCTGCCGGACATTTCTCCAGTTAACAGCACCAACACCACGGGTAACTCCGGTACCCATAACGGTTCCTGCAGCACAGTGTGTGGTAGAAACCGGAACACCGAACATGGTCATAAAGGAAAGAACTGCTCCGCCGGAGACAGCAGCAGAGAATCCCTGATACGGCATGATGCGGGTAATTCCGGAGCCGAGTTTTTTGATGACCTTCCAACCGCCGGAGAGGATACCAAGCGTGATGGCCAGAGCAGACGTCAGAATGACCCAGAGCGGAAGCTCGGCATCCGCACCCAGAACCCCGGCGGAAACCAGGATTGCAAAGATGATACCCATAGCATTCTGCGCATCGTTTCCGCCAAGACTCATTGCCTGGAAACCGGAACCGAGGACCTGTGCACGCTGGAACCATTTATTCAGTTTTGTCGGATGCTTTGAGAAGCGTGCCAAGATGCGGGTTAAGATGCTGGTAAACAGGAAGGAGACAATCAGACCAAGAATCGGTGAGACACAGATGAAGAGGATAATGGCAAGCAGTCCGGAGAACTTGAAGCCAACAGTAATCATAGCGATTGGGACTGAAAGAACTGCTCCGACAACTCCACCTAAGATACAGAAGGTCTTGACTTTGTCTTTAAAAATGAGTGCTAAAACAGTTCCAAGAACCGCGCCGGCAACTAAACCGATAGCCAGAATCTTTACCATGCCGAAGAACATGTCTGCTGTCGGCCAGTAGATATAGGCAAAGCCCCCTGCAGCAAGTCCTGCACCTAAGAGACCTCCTACAAGAGAGTGAGAAGAGGATACCGGGATTCCGTAGTTGGAACAGATGTTAACCCAGAGGACTGCTCCGCAAAGACCGATGAAGAGCAGGACCGGAGTAAAAATTTCCGGATTAACAATACCTTTTCCGATTGTTTTTGCAACCGCTGTTGAGAAGACGAACGGACCGGCAAAACAACAAATAGAGGCAATAATAATTGCCTTGCGCGGGGAAAGTGCATGCGTTGCAACAACAGTTGCAATTGTATTTGCTGCATCATTTCTTCCGTTCGAGAAGTTGAATGCAAGTGCGATAAAAATACCTGCAATAACCAGTACAGTTGAAAGAATGTCCATAATTATGAGTGACGGATAAGGATGGCGCTTAATACGTTTGCAACTTCTTCACAGGCATCTGCTGCAGCTTCAAAGTGTTCATAGATGTCCTTGAACTTAATAATCTCAATCGGGTCGGTGGACTTGAAAAGATTCTTTAATGCAGCGGTTAACAGTTCATCAGCCACATTTTCGAGGCGGTTGATTTCAATACAGCAGCCTTTGATAACTTCCGGCTCTTTTAAGGTACGGAGGCATCCGACACCAATCTGGATTTCATGTGCTGCCTGGTGGATGCACTTGGCGAAATCAAGCATGAAGTGGTCAGGCTGTTTGATATCATAGGTTAACAGAAGACGCGCTCCCTCATCGATGAAATCAACAACATTGTCCATGGAAGAAACAAGTCTGGAAATCTCTTCCGGCTCAAGCGGAGTGATGAAAGTACGGTTCAGCTCATCAAATGCCCGGTGAGTTGCAGCATCACCTTTGTGTTCGACATCCTTTAATGCGCGGTATTTTGCTTCGACATTGGTATAGTCTTCGAAAATTCCAATCAGCTGTCCGGATGCTTCGCGGGCAATTTCTGCCTGTTCCTCAAAGAGGTTGAAAAACACCGTATCCTGCGGTGTGAAAAGGTCTTTTAAACTCATTATTGAACCTTGTATCATATCTTTGTTTGAATGTACTATGAAGATTTCTTCTATATTCTCTATAGATTATGTAGTCTATATGGTGTATTTGACCTCGGTTGAATGACTGGGTTTATCTTTTCAGACGACATAAGTTACTGTAGAGAATTGTTCTTATGTTCTTAATTGGTGAAGCACTCGTTGGCGATGGAGCAGAACTCGCTCACATCGACCTTATGATCGGCGACAAGAACGGACCGGTCGGAAGCGCATTTGCAAACGGATTAACCCAGCTTTCTGCAGGACACACTCCGCTTCTTGGTGTTATCCGCCCGAACCTTCTGCCAAAGCCGGCAGTTCTTATTGTTCCGAAAGTAACCTTAAAGCACGGCGAACAGGTTACTCAGATTTTCGGCCCGGCACAGGCAGCAGTTTCCAAAGCAATCGCAGACGCTCTTGAAGACGGTGTCTTTGACGGTATCGACATCGAGGAAAACGTTATTGTTGCAAGCGTTTTCATTGACCCGTCCGCAAAAGACTTCAACAAGCTCTACCGCTTCAACTACGGAGCTACCCGCCTTGCACTTTCCCGTGCACTCGACAAGTTCCCGGATGCAGCAACCGTCTTAAAGGAGAAGGACAGAGCAGCACACGGTGTTATGGGATTCAAGGTACACAGACTCTGGAACCCGCCGTACCT
>JAFZFW010000051.1 GCA_017555685.1 Methanocorpusculum sp. | reverse complement strand
GTACGGCATTCCGCTGACCACCTTATCCCTCCACCCGACCCTGGATATCGCAATCGATGGAGCAGACCAGGTTTCCCCGGAGAAGAACTTAATCAAGGGGCGCGGCGCAGCACTTCTTCGCGAGAAGATTGTGGCAGACGCTGCAAAGAAGTTCGTGGTTGTTATTGACCCGTCCAAGTCCGTTGCAGTCCCGAACGCAGCAGTCCCGATTGAGATTCTTCCGTTTGCATACGGCAGTGTCTGCGAGAAGCTGAAGGCATTAGGCGGCGAGCCGGTTATGAGAAACGGAACCAAGAAGGACGGACCGGTTATCTCTGACAACGGAAACTACATCTTTGACTGTGCATTCGGCGAGATTAAAGATGCAAAGGCACTCGAAGCAGCAATTAATGCCATCCCGGGTGTTTTGGAGAACGGTATCTTTGCAAACTTAACCGAGAAGACCGAGGTCATTATCGGCGGACAGCCCTGAGGACGCAATGAAAAAGATTGCAGTTCTTGCATCCGGCAGAGGCTCTAACTTCCAGGCAATCTTAGACAGCCTTGCCGCAGGAAAAATCAACGGCGAGTGTATTGCACTCTTAACGGACAACAAGGATTCCTACTCCATTGAGCGGGCAAAGAATGCCGGCATTCCGGCTATTGTCCACAATTTTAAGGACTATCCGGACAAGGCATCCTTTGAGGCTGACCTGCTTGCATCGATGAAGGCAACCGGAGCGGATCTGTTTGTCTGTGCCGGATATATGAGAATCATCGGTCCGGAGATTGCCAGAACCTTTGCGGGCAGAATGCTCAATATCCACCCGGCGCTTCTTCCGGCATTTCCGGGACTGCATGCACAGCGCCAGGCATTAGACTATGGTGTCAAGATTGCAGGATGTACTGTCCACTTCGTTGACGAAGGTCTGGATTCCGGCCCGATTATTATCCAGAAGGCAGTGCCGGTCTTTGATGACGATGATGAGGATGCAATTGATGCCCGTATTTTAGAGCAGGAGCACATCGCGTACTCGGAAGCGATTGCCTTATTCTGCGAGGACAGGCTGGTTATCGAGGGTCGAAAAGTACGGGTATTACCCAAAGTATGAAGTCCTTGTGCGTTCCATACATTAGGGCATATCATGGCAAAGTCTGAGAAGGGTGCATCGGTCAAACAAATCGCTCGTGAAAGAATCGGGATTTTATTTGACCGGGCACACGAGAGGCGGGATGAACCGGCACTTGCAAACCGGTATGTTTCCCTTGCCCGCGAAATATCGATGAGACAGCGTCTCAGACTTTCGAAAGAGCAGAAGCGTTCCTTCTGCAGAAGCTGCGGGGCATATTTTGTTCCGGGCAAAAATCTCCGTGTGCGGATTCAGCACGGCAAGGTTATCTATACCTGTCAGGAGTGCGGGAATGTGGTTCGCGTTCCCATTCAGAAAAATACAAATCAGGTGAGATAATCACGGACAATACAGAAAATTATGTCCAGACCTTAAAGCCAACTATTTGGGTCGGGAAGAACGGCTGTACGGATGACATCGCAGATGAGGTCCGCCGTCAGCTGGAAGCACGCAAAGTTATCAAGATTAAGTGGCTCCAGAATTCTGATGCAACAGAAGAGGAGATTCGCGAGCTGGCAAAGCTTGTTTCTGCGGATGTGTTAGCTGTCCGCGGTAAGATTGCTGTGCTTGGCGCAAAGAACCGCGGAAAGACGGTATCTCTTGGTCCGCAGAAGAAGCAGCAGGCAAAGCAGGCGCCGACTGCAAGAAGAAAGCTGAAAAACGCGTACTGGAAGTAACGCGTTTCTCTTTTTTTATTTTGTTTTGTTGATTTTATTTTGTGGTTTTTGGGATATCAAAAAAAGCTTGGGGGGTTGATTCCCCTATCCCTTATTTTCTTCTAAGGGCTGCAGCCGCTGAAAGTCCTGCGAGTACTGCAAGAATCGGCATTGGGCTTTTTGGCTCTTCATCTTTTACCGGCGGCTCGATTGGCGGAAGAACTTCCTGCGGTTCATCCGGGATTACCGGGTCTGCCGGAGTTTCCGGTTCGACAGGTTCTTCGGTTTCACCAGATACGGCACCGCCTTCTTCAAAGCGAATCTCGAATTCGCCAAGGGTGTCGGTCTCGACAGTATAGTATACATACTTTTCGCCCAGTTCAAAGACGCTCAAAAGCGGCATCCATTCATCACCTTTTTTGACAAAGATTCCAATTCCTTCCGGCTGTGCTTCAAGGCGTTCTAATTCCGAGAGCTCTACTCTGAAGAGGATTTCAGAGACGCCGTCTGCTTTTTCCGGTGCGGTGATTTCAAAGGCATACGGAGCCTGTTCGATTCCCGGCCAGTCTTCAACGGATTCTACAGCGAGTACTACTGAGCCTTTCGAACCCTGCGGGAGGATGATTTCGGTTACAACCGGGCTCTTTCCAAAGGTTACAGAACCGCCGTTGTCGGTGGTTCTCGGGAAGGAGAAGTATCTGCCGTCACCGGCACTGCCGGAGGAGGAGGATTGAGGATTACCTGGTGAACCCGGGTTGGACGGGTCGGTTGAAGAGTCTAATATCGTAATCACTACGTATTTGTAAGAATTAAGGGAATTAGTAAACTCACTTGCAGTAACTGAGCTAAGCCCACTTCCACTGAAATCAGTACTTGCCTGAATGGAGAGGTCAGAACCGCCCAACGAAGTAGCCTCTACTGCCTGGGTGCTTCCGACAGCTGTTGTTTTCACGCTATGCATATCAATTCTGATTATTCCAAAACCAGATGACCCTGGAGAACTGGTAGCATGAAGACCATAGGCAGCACCACCTGAACTGGTTGCCGTTGCCGTTGCTGTTACTGTTCCTGCATTGTTCACGATATTTCCCTCATCAGCATAAATGCCTTTAGCAGAAGCAGAACCTATTGCTTCAACAGTAACTATACCTTTAAATCCAATAAAAATCCGCCCTTTTCCTTTAGAATATATGCCCGTTGCAGTCGGGGCGTTTGCTTCTACTGTCACATTGCTGGTAGTGATAGAGATAATATCACTATATTCACTACTCGCAGAAGAAGCATTTGCATAGATACCCAATGCCGGATGGGAAGTACTGCTTGTGGTCACATTTACCTCACCACCTGAGATATTAAGTCTACCACTATCAGCATAGATACCATAGGCAGCATAACCAGTCACATTTACTTCTACCTTACCGCTCTCAATCTTGATAGATTCTGGAGAAGAAGATGTCTTGGCATAGATACCATAGGCAGCATAACCAGAACCAGATACAGTGACATTCAGTGAGCCAGCCGAGGTCCCGTCACTCTTAATCGTGAGGGTTCCCAGGCACGTAAATTCCATAGATGTTATTACCAGAAGTATACCCGCCAATAATCTTGTTTTCACCGGTGGCGAGTACG
>JAFZFW010000050.1 GCA_017555685.1 Methanocorpusculum sp. | reverse complement strand
GCAGACGGACCGAAACACTTAGACATCGACTTAACCCGTGCAAAGTTCGAGCAGTTAATCGATGACCTCGTACAGAAGACCGTTGAACCGGTCCGCCAGGTCTTAAAGGACGCAAACATGTCTGCATCCGACATCGACCACGTCTTACTCGTTGGTGGATCCACCCGTGTCCCGATGGTCGTTGAAGAAGTCAAGAAGATCTTAGGCAAAGAACCGGACAAGAACATCAACCCGGACGAGTGTGTCGCACTTGGTGCAGCAATCCAGGGAGCAGTCTTAACCGGAGAAGCAAAGGACGTCGTCTTACTCGATGTTACCCCGCTCACCCTCGGTATCGAAACCCTTGGCGGAATCGCAACCAAACTCATCGAGAGAAACACCACCATCCCGACCAGAAAGAGCCAGATCTTCTCCACTGCAGCAGACAACCAGACCTCTGTGGAAATTCACGTCGTCCAGGGAGAGAGACAGTTCGCCCGTGACAACTTCAGCTTAGGAAGATTCCAGCTCACCGGAATCCCGCCGGCACCAAGAGGAATGCCGCAGATTGAAGTCACCTTCGACATCGACGCAAACGGTATCGTCCACGTCTCCGCAAAAGACCTCGGAACCGGTCACGAGCAGTCCATGACCATCACCGGCAGAAAGGACCTCAACGACGATGAAATCGAAAAGATGGTCAACGACGCCAAGCAGTTCGAAGAGGAAGACAAGAAGAGACGCGAAGAGATCGAACTCAGAAACAATGCTGACAACGCAGTCTACGCAGCAGAGAAGCTCGTAAACGACAAGGAAACTGCAGACAAAGTTGAAGCAGAGGACAAGGAAAAGATCACTGCCGCAGCAACTGAACTCAAGGAACTCCTCGCAAAGGAAGACGCATCCACCGACGACATCAAGGCAAAGATGGACGCACTCCAGGAAGTCGTCTTTGCAGTCACCTCCAAGATGTACCAGAAGATCCAGGAAGAACAGCAGGCAGCACAGGGTGCAGGATGCTCCGGCGACTGCGGTTCCTGCGGAAACGACGACAACGTTGTTGATGCTGACTACGAAGTAAAGAAGGACTAAACCTTCTTTTCAGGAAGATATCATGGGTTCTGAATCGTACTACGATGTGTTAGGCGTTTCCCGCAACGCAACGGAAACGGAAATCAAGAAGGCCTACCGGAACCTCGCAAAGAAGTACCATCCGGATGTCTGCAAGGAAGCAGATGCAGAAGAGAAGTTCAAATCCATCAACGAAGCATACAGCGTCTTATCCGACGAATCAAAGAGACGCCAGTATGATCAGTTAGGTCACGAGAACTTCACCAACGCTTCCAAAGGAAACTACTCGGGAGCAGGAGGAGCAGGATTTAACGCTGACTTCTCCGGCTTTGGTGACATCTTTGACTTCTTCGGCGGAGGAAGCCGCCGGCACAGCGGACCAAGACAGGGTGACGATACGCTGATGCGTATCCAGATTACCTTGGCTGACGCAGTCTTTGGCGTGCAGAAGGAAATTGAAGTCATGCACACCGAGAGCTGTCCGGACTGTGACGGTACCGGAAGTTCGACAAAGAAGACCACAACCTGCCGCAAATGTAACGGAACAGGTCAGGTCAAGCAGATTAGAAACTCCATCTTTGGTCAGATGGTAACCCAGTCAGTCTGTCCTGACTGCGGAGGCCGCGGAAAGATTCCGGAGTCTCCGTGCCGCAAGTGTAACGGAACCGGAAAGACCAAGGTACGCCGTAAGGTCTCGGTGAACATCCCGGCAGGTATTGACTCCGGCATGCGCCTGAGAATGGAAGGCTACGGCGAGGCAGGAGACCCCGGAGCACCAAACGGAGACTTATACATCGAAGTCTACGTCATCTCCAATCCGCTCTTCGACCGCGAAGGCGACAATCTGGTAACGCAGTACGAGATTTCCCCGGCACAGGCCGTTCTCGGATGCGAGGTCGAGATTGAAACCATCGACAAGAAGAAAGTTGCATTAAAGATTCCGGCCGGAATCAACTACGGCACCCGCTTACGGATTCAGGGAGAAGGAGTGCGCCGCAGAGGAAGTTACGGCAGTCTGCTTGTCAGAATCGTCATTGGAACGCCGAAGAAGATTTCCGGCAAAGAGCGGGAACTCTACGAAAAGATTCTCGCAATCGAAAACGGTTCTGAGTCAGCCGACAGCGAACCAAAAGAGAAGGACAAAAAGAAGCGCGGCTTCTTTAAATAAAATACCTCCACTCCTTTTTTTTATTTTGTACCGCAGGCGCTCTGCGGCATCTTTACAAAACCTCCTCGATACAGATGGCTTTATCCCAAGCGGGCCAACAGTTCACTACAGACCCCAGGAGAAAAAAACCATGAAAAAATATCTCTGTACCATCTGCGGACACATCTACGATGAGGACGCAGGAGAAGAAAAAACCGACATCCCGGAAAAAACCGCATTTGAATCCCTTCCCGAACGATGGACCTGCCCGGTCTGCGGAGCGGAAAAATCCAAGTTCCGTATCTTAATTATCCCAAAGACTGATGCAGTACCAGCCCACACCGAGGTCAAACCATCTCTGCTTTCCGTTTCCGAGGTCTCGAACTTAAAGGACAGTGTTATCTGTTCAAGTCTTGCAAAGAGCTGTGAAAAACAGTTCAAACATGATGAAGCCGCAATCTACTGTTCTCTTGCAAAAGAACTGAAGGAAAAAGTCCCGCATGCAGAAGGTGCATCCTTTGCCGCACTGCAGAAAGGAATTGAACACGAAATCTCAAGCATCATCCCAACCGCAAAGAAGGTCGCAGAAAACCACCACGACCGCGGAGCGCTTCGGGCACTGGTCTGGGCAGAGAAGGTTACTCGTATTCACCATTCGCTTCTTGAGCGGCACGCGGCAGAAGGTCCTGCCCTGATAAAGGATAAGACAGTCTACGTATGCCCGGTCTGCGGGTTCATCTTCATCGATGAACACGCACCGTCAAAATGTCCGGTCTGCAGTGCTCCTGACTGGAAGTTCGAAATTGTGGAGGCCTGAAAAATGAAGAAGTTTGCCGTAAGAAATCTCCGTCTCTGTACCAAAGAGTGCCTGTGTCTGTATGTCTGCCCGACCGGCGCTGCTGATACCGAGAACAGCATCATTGATGTTGCAAAATGTACCGGCTGCGGACACTGCGCAGAAGCCTGCGTATCCAAAGCAATCTCCCTTATCCCTACAGAATTTCCGCAGCAGCAGAAACATGATGAAAATCTTGTCTCTGCAATGAATACCCTTGTGGTCTCAAAGGTTACTGCAGAACACACCGCAGCAGCACTTCCGGACCGGTTCGCCCGTGCTCTTCAGCGCTCAAACCGGATTATGGCTGAAGACCTTGTCCGCGAGTCAGGCTATATGCTTCCGCAGAGCAAAAATGCCCGCAAGTTCCTCAAAGGACTGGCAGAAGCCGGAAATGAGCGTGCAGAAAAACTGCTCAAACTCATCAAATCAAATGAGTGATGGGCAGCGCAGGTAACCCTGCTTCCTGCCTTTTTTTTCAAAAAAGATTAGTGAGCAGAGGTAACGCCCACTCTCCACTCCTGTCCGCCGTACGTAATCGTCGTCCAGGCAACATCTTTGGTAACCGGCTCTTTTGTTCCGGCATCCTGGATTGTGTATACAGCAGTTCCCTGCGGTTCACTGACAATCAGTTCTGCAGCGGCACGGATATCCTCTGCGCTGTAGCGCTCGTCAGTTACAATGTTGAGACCGACTTCGTCAGAATCCGTGTCATAAATCTGCATGCCCGACGGCTCGACAACCCACATTCCGTATCCGTACTTTGTGCGGATTTCCTTTGCCGGAATTCCGATGAGAATGCTCTCATCAAGTGCTCCGGAGATGTAGCCCGCATATGCTCCGTTCTGGTAGACGGCAGCAGACATGAGGGCGGCAAAGACACCCTCTTCTAACGTCTGGTATTCCGTAAGCCCGATTCTGCCGAGTTTTTTGTGGAACTCCTCATCGATTCCGTAAATAGTCATATCGCGTCCGGCAACCTCTTCCATAAACTCCGGCGCGGCACTAATCGCAATTTCATCGTCGCCGGCATAGACTAATGAGATAATCGCCGGGGCATCATCAAGCAGGTCATACAATACATGTGATGCGGCATTTGCCTGCCCGCCTGCTTCTTCGATTTCCTCTGCAGCGTCTGTCATCTCTTCTGCGGTCTCGTCAAGGCTTTCCACAATCAGTGCGGCAGCCTCTTCTGCTGCACACATCATCAGAGACGATTCGGTCTGAACTATTTCCGTCACAACAACGCGCCACTCCTGACCGCCGAAGGAAAGCGTCTTCCATGCAGCATTTTTGGTAATCAGTTTGCCGTTTTCCATAAGCGTATAGCTTGTTGTTCCTTCACGTTCCGTACAAATCTTCTCAGCGGCGGCACGGACATCATACTTCGCATAGAGTGTGTCGGTTAAAATGTTTAAGCCGATTTCTTCTGCATCGGAATCATAAATCTGCATACCCGACGGCTCAACAACCCAAAGGTCATAGCCAAAGTCGCTTCTGAGGTCAACTTCGATGCCGTCCATGAGCTTTGTCAAATCAAGGGCATCGGAGATGTAGCCGGAAAATTTCCCGTTTTCATAGAGCGGCATAGATAAGACACTTGAATAGAATCCGCTTTCTAAGAGCTGATAATTTGTCAGCGCAATCTCGCGTCCGGCATAATACTCCTCGTCAGTTCCATAGATGGATAAATCCTTTCCGACACTGTCTTTGATGATATCCGGATAGACTGCGATACACATCTCTGCAGCATCCGCATAGAGGATGGAAATCGAGTAATCCGTGTCATCATAGAGTTCCTTCAGGGCAGTTTCTGCTGCGGCCGGTTCTCCGCCGGTTTGAAGAATGACCGCGCCTGCTTCACGCATCTCTTCTGCCATGTCATCGAGTTCATCGAGCAGGTCATCAACCGTCTCTCCGGCTGCTTTTTCCAGCGGTGTCATGGTTGTGATACATCCGGCGGAAAATACCAGAAAGAGAACAGCCAGCAGTACGGCTATGCGTTTCATCATAGAGAATAGAATGTATTCTATCGGTATAAGAGTTTTGAAAAACGTGGGGTTGGTGAGATTTGAACTCACGATCGACGGGTCTCTCCGACAAGCGAACATGTCATGGAGCAGCTAGATCAGTGCTCCAGCGGGTCATCATCAAATCAGCAGACCCGATAGTTCATCATACGCTAAAACCGCTGGAGCCCGTCGCCCTTCCGGACTAGGCCACAACCCCATTTAGCTGTTGCCTAAATACATGTGCTGTCTATTGATTTAAGAGTTACGGTATTTGAAAAAAGGTTAAAGGTATTCCAGGCCGTTCATGTACGGCTGAAGAACCTTTGGAACCTCGACTCTGCCGTCTTCTAACTGGTAGTTTTCGAGGATACAGCGAAGAGCGCGGGATGTGGCAACTGCTGTGGAGTTTAAGGTGTGGAGCCACTGTTTGGATTCGAAGTCGTGTGCATCGCGGACGCGGATGTTTAAGCGGCATGCCTGGTATGCAGTACAGTTGGAGCAGGAGACAACTTCGCGGTACTCGTTGTCACGCGGCATCCATGCTTCGATATCGTATTTCTTTGCGGCAACAGTTCCGATATCGCCGGTACAGATGTTGACGACATGGTACGGGAGCTCGAGTTTGGTGAAGATTTCCTCAGCGTTTGCGAGGAGCTCTTCGTGGTACTTCCAGGAGTCCTCCGGCATACAGTAGATGAACTGCTCAATCTTGGTGAACTGGTGAACACGGAAGAGACCGCGGGAGTCAAGACCGTGTGCACCGATTTCACGGCGGAAGCACGGGGAGACACCGACCATCTTGAGCGGGAGGTCCTTCTCCTCGAAGATTTCATCCTGATACATTGCTGCCATCGGATGCTCTGCAGTAGCGATTAAGTATGCGTCGTCATCTTCGATCTTGTACATGACCTTTTCAAAGTCTGCGAGGTCGGTTACTTCCTCGTAGGATTTGCGGTTGATCATGTACGGCGGGATAACAGGAGTGTAGCCTTTTGCGATGATAGTATCTAATGCGAAGCGCTGCAGTGCTAAGTCAAGCATTGCAAGGTTTCCTTTGAGGAAGTAGAATCCAGATCCGCTGATCTTGGTTGCACGCTCGAAATCGGCCCAGCCGTTTGCTGCGGCAAGTTCTCCATGGTTCTTCAGCTCGAAGGTGAAGTCGCGCGGCTTTCCGACGGTCTTGACAACAACATTTTCGGTGTCGTCTTTTCCAAACGGAACGCTTTCGTGGAGGATGTTTGGCAGACGCATCAGATAGTATTTCATCTGGAGGGCAGCTTCTGCCATCTTGTCGTCGTTTTCCTTAATCTTTGCCGGCAGCTCTTTTGCCTCGATGAAGAGCGGCTTTGGGTCTTCGCCTGCCTTCTTTGCGGCGTTGATGTCTTTTGCAATCTGGTTTCTGCGGGCTCTCAGCTCATTATTTTTGCCTTCGAGTTCACGCTTTAAAATATCGAGTTCAAGGACAGTATCGACCCATGCAAGCTTTTCCGCGTCCTGACGCTTCTCTAAGTCAGCACGGATAACTTCCGGGTGGGCTCTTACAAATTTGATATCGAGCATAGTTGTCTATATATGTGGGTGTTTGGTATAGAAGAGGATTTCCACCGAAGCGAAGCTTGATTATGCTGTGTATCTAATAGTTGAAGTACTCATGGAGAAAAAACTGGTCTCGAACTACATGACCCACGATGTGGTAAGTGTGGATGTTTCCCAGAACATTGGAGACGTTATCCGTTTGATTAAGACAACCGGTCATGACGGATTCCCGGTTGTCCGGCAGGGAAAGGTTGTCGGCTATATTTCCGCACGGGATATTATCGGCGAGCACCCGGAGATTCGCGCTGACCAGCGGATGACCCGGCACGCGATTACCGCAAGCCCGAAGATGACTGTAACCGAGGTTGCCCGCAGGATTTTCCGTACCGGCATTCAGAAGCTGCCGGTCGTCGAGCAGGATATGGAGCTCAAAGGCATCATCTCAAATATGGATGTTATCCGCTCGCAGATTGAGCGCGTAACCCCGGAGAAGGTGTTCAATTTCCAGCGGGCCCTGCAGACATTATACGAGGTCGGTTCGACCTTGAAGCGCGAGTCCGTGCCGGTAAATGCCGTACACCCCACACAGTCTGCCGTGCATCAGGATGAGTTAGACGGCAGAATGTATGAGCTGCAGAAGCATCTGGCAGAGCCGGTGATTGTAGTATCTGCCGGAGACCGGCTGATTCTGGTCGACGGACATCACCGGGCAGTTGCCGCACAGCGCCTGGGAGTAGAAAAGCTGGATGCCTATGTGGTGACCCTGGAGCGGGATATGGAGCTGGGACTCGAAAAAACCGCCCGCTCGATGGGGATTTACACGCTTGCGGATGTGAAAATTGATACCACGCCGGAGCGTTCCTTAGTCGCCCCGACGCATCCTGGTCTGATTTC
>JAFZFW010000049.1 GCA_017555685.1 Methanocorpusculum sp. | reverse complement strand
GCCTCTGTATCACCGACCGCAAAAAGGACATGATTGTAATGTCCGGCTGGAAGATTTACCCGACCGAAGTCGAAGACGCTTTAATCCGCTTCGACGGCATCTCCGAGATTGCTGTCTTTGGAATCCCGCACGAACACCGCGGAGAAATTCCGGCAGCGGCTGTCGTCTGGAAGGACGGCTACTCCGCAGAAAACGAGGGCGACCTCGTGGAGTTTGCAAAACAGCACTTAGCAGGATACAAAGTGCCGAGAAAGATCATCTCTGTTGCAGAACTCCCCAGAGTAAACGGTTGGAAACTGCTCCGCCGCGAACTTCGGGAAAAGTACGCTTGAAGTCAGGCTGACTTCCTTCTCTTTTTTTGAATCGTTTGCAGGTGTTTGAGTGTACTTGGATAAAACACAGACCACACAGACGCGCCTATGGCGCAGCGACCAGTCGCTGTCTTCGCTACGCTCAGACCTGCTGCCGCAGACGCTTTGTGGTCGCTAAATATTTCTTACAACATCAAGCAACGCTAAAGCGGCTGCGGCAGCAGCTCGCCGAAGGCGAGAGCGACGCGTTGCTGCGACCGAAGGGAGCGTCTGTGTGGTCTGTGTTCTATCTCCATCTATCCCGGAGAATACAGAGCACTTCCTGTTTGGGATAAAGCCAGCCTAACCAATATATTCATCTTTTTTGCCGCTGACATATATGGTATGTCTCAGCGTGCCGCAGACGCCGTATTTCAGGGATTATTCTCCCTGACCGATATCCGTTCAATACTTAGAATCACCGCACCGACTCATGAATTAGACGAGGAGCAGAAAAAGAAAGTCGAAAAAGCCCTTGCATCCGTGGAAAAGCAGATTGCCATCCTGAGAGGTGAGCTCTTATGAAGTGCGGAGCATGCAACGTCGATGCCCGCATGCGGGATGAAACTGCCATCAACCTTGACCCGATTCAGGTCGGCGGCCGTTTAACTCCGGAAGCAATGAAAGCCATGATTTCCTGGGGAGACGGTTACTCCGTTTGTGACGCATGCAAAAAGCCGTTCCGCCTCGACTACATCGAACAGCCGCCGTTAAAGGACTTCCATGTCGACATGGCAGAGTGGCTCGGTATGGGGCAGGCAAGAACCGTCCCGGGAGCACGCCGCGGATTCCAGCAGGTCGCCGGAACCTACGTTGAAAAAGGCGATCCGGTCTTAATCGGCGCTCTTGCACACTATACCTCCTACCTCTCTGTCGAGATTCAGCAGGGTATCGTCCGTGAGATTCCAAAGACTGCAGACAACCACATCACCGCCGAAGCAGCCGCAGAGAGAATCGAAGACGTCATCACCGAGTTCGGCAGACCGCCGAAACTCCTCTACATCGACCACGTGGACTACCAGTACGGAAACATGCACGATGTAAAAGGCATCGCCAAAGTCGCACACCAGTACGACATTCCGGTTCTCTACAATGGTGTCTACACGGTAGGTATCATGCCTGTCAACGGAAAAGACTTAGGCGTCGACTTCATCATCGGTTCCGGACACAAGAGTATGGCTGCTCCGGCACCGTCCGGAATCCTTGCCGCAACCGAAGAAAGAGCAGACGAAGTCTTCCGCACCACCCAGATGGAAGGAGACTTAACCGGACGCCGCTTCGGAATCAAGGAAGTCGGCATCCTTGGCTGTTCCTTAATGGGTGCACCAATCGTCGGACTGCTCGCATCCTTCCCGACTGTCAAGGAAAGAGTCAAACACTTCGATGAAGAGCTTGCAAACAGCAAGATTGTCATCGACGCACTTGCCTCTATTGAGGGAACCAAGATTCTCTCCGAGATGCCGAGACAGCACACCTTAACCCGCTTAGATACCACCGGCTCCTTCGACGTCGTTGCACAGACCCACAAGAAGCGCGGATTCTTCCTCTCCTCTGCCTTATCCAAGAAAGGCATCACCGGCATTATTCCGGGAGCCACCAAGGTCTGGAAGATCAACACCTACGGCATGACCAGAAAGCAGGCCGAATACGTCGCAGACACCTATCTCGAAATCGCCGAGACCAACGGCCTTACCATCCAGTAACCATGTTTTACCATCTGATGGTAACAGACGACTGCAACCTCTGCTGTTCGTACTGCCGGGCAAAGATGTTCGATGAAGAGGATGAGCCGGCAGGCTCTCCGGGAACCATTGACGAGACCATCACCGAACACTTCTCCTGCGGGAAGGCCGATCTCTATGCCTTCCTCGCAAAGGATGCCGATGCAGTTCTGACCTTCATCGGCGGAGAGCCGCTCTTAAACATCCCCTTCGTTCAGCAGGTGATGGACGAAGCGCCGGTTAAACGCTTCATGCTCCAGACAAACGGCACGCTGCTCTTAGAGCTTGGAGCATCCTACATTAACCGCCTGGAAACCATCCTCATCTCCATCGACGGAGATGCGGCATTAACCAACGGCCACCGCGGAGCAGGCGTCTATGAGACCGTAACGAATGCGGCCCGCAAAATCCGTGAGGGCGGATTTACCGGAGAGCTCATCGCCCGCATGACGATTGCCGAAGATACCGAAATATTCGAGGCAGTTACCCATCTTGCAGATACGGGTCTTTTCAGTTCCATCCACTGGCAGATGGATGCAGACTTTACCGGCGACTTATCCCGCAGACGCTTTGCGGAATGGAAGAACGGATACAACGCCGGAATCGCCCGCCTTGCAAAGGAGTGGGTATCCCGGATGCAGTCCGGAACCGTTCCGAAATGGTATCCGTTCCTTTCGACAACCGAGGATCTCTTAACCGGACAGAAGACGAAGCTTCGCTGCGGGTCAGGATATGTGAACTACAGCATCATGACCAACGGCTTTGTTGCACCGTGCCCGATTATGGTTGGTATGGCAGACTACTACGCCGGTCACATTCGTGATGCAGACCCGAACAATCTGCCGGAGATTCCGATTGGCGAGCCGTGTCTTTCCTGCGACATCTATGACTTCTGCGGAGGGCGCTGTCTCTACTCGAATATCGTACGTCCGTGGGGAGAAGAGTACTCGCTTGTCTGCGATACCGTCAGAAACCTCAAGAGTTCTCTTGAGGCTGTGCTCCCGGAGATTGCATCGCTTCTTGATTCCGGTGTGCTCTCGCTTGAAAGCTTTGCACACACGCGCTACAACGGCTGTGAGATTATCCCGTAATGGATATCCTCTTCATTCTTTTTCTCATCGCAGTCGGTCTTTTTGCCGGATGTATGTCCGGCATGCTTGGTGTCGGCGGCGGATTTGTGTTTGCCCCGGCGATGTTTTTCGTTCTGCAGGCTGCAGGCATCCCTGTGGATACTGCACTTCTTACCGCATTCGGGACGAGTCTGGCCGCGGCTCTGCCCACGGTTTTAACCGGCGCTCTTTCGCATACGAAGCAGGGGAATGTGGTCTGGCGTGATGCACTTATCATGGGTTTTGCCGGAATCATTACGGGCTTTATCGGTGGAAATGCGGCAACGCTTCTCCCGGTAAAAGTTCTGACGGTTCTTTTCGCTCTTCTCTTAATCTTCGGAGCGATTCGTCTGATAACCGCGCTCCCGTGCGGAGAACAGACCTGCATGAAAGCCCCGCTTGCGGCAGGAATCGGCAGTCTTGCAGGATTCTTCTCAGGGCTTCTCGGCGTCGGCGGCGGGACGATATTAGTGCCGCTTATGACGATGCTTGGAAAGTTCCCGATGAAAAAAGCTGTTGCCACCTCCTCTGCGGCTATCGTGTTCATCACCATAGGCGGTATTGGTTCCTACCTCTTAAACGGCTACTTTGACCTGCCGATGTGGGTGATTTTAGTAGTAACAGCAGTCCCCGCGGCAGCGCTCTCGGCAAAATTCAGTTCCCGCGTGCCGGATGTACTTCTCCGGCGGATGTTTGCGGTTCTGATGTTTGGCATTTCGCTTCATATGCTCGGGGTTTTTGAGTGGATACTGTCCCTCTTTTGAGGGTATCATATGAAAAACCTATAGTAGTTGCCGAACCAAATTAATAGGTATGGCAATTACTTTAGATTCCACTATCGCCGACCTCCTCCGTGAGAAGCCGGAAAGCGCAGCAGTCCTCCAGAGCTTTGGTATGGGATGCCTCGGTTGTGCAATCGCAAACAACGAAACCATCCGCGAAGCAGCAATGGTTCACGGAATCCCATTAGAAGAACTCGCAGCAAAGCTCGGTTTATAAACGCCAATACTAAAAAGAGGTTTAAAGACCTCTCAATTTTTCTTCATCTCAGAAAGCGGAATATGCTTTCCTGTCTGTGAGTAATACATCTTTTCGCCCATTCTGCATGCATGGTCAGAACAGCGTTCCAGATATCGGTTCACCATAAGGCATGCTGAGCCGAAGGCTGCAGAAAGTTTGCGCTCATCCATCTCTGCGATAAGTTCTGCATAGATCTCCTTATACAGACTGTCAACTCTGTCCTCAATTTCTGCACAATTCTGCAGAAGCGTTAGGTCTCCGGATTCAAAGACATTGTAGACATTCTCCAGAATCATCCCGGCCAGCTCTCCCATCTCATGCAGTTTTGCTGGAAGGGAGTTCTCCTCTGATGACACCAGCTCTGCGATGTCTTTTCCGTACCGTCCGATACGCTCTGACGAAGTTACTACATCCATCGAGCAGGAGATAAGCCGGAGGTCTGCAGCCATCGGCTGATGCAAGGCAATCAGAAGAATCCCTTTTGCATAGAGCATCTCGTACTGCGATGAAACATAGGTCTTCTGCCGAATCAGATTTGCGGCAATTATTTCATCTCCTGTTTCGAAAGCAGAGATGGAATTTTTCAGAACATCAAGGGCAAAACGTCCGTACCAGATGACCTCATCTTTGAAGGACGCAAGTTCAGTGTGGAAATGGTCGCTCATCCAAATCTTCCTGTAATATATTTCTCGGTGAGTTCATCCTGCGGACTGGAGAAAATCTGCGGTGTCTCGCCGTATTCGATAAGTTTTCCCATGTACAGGAAACCCGTTACATCAGAAACACGGGCTGCCTGCTGCATGCTGTGCGTCACAATCAGGACAGTGTATTCCTTCTTGAGGTCTGCAATGAGGTTTTCAATCTTTGCTGTTGCAATCGGGTCAAGCGCCGAGCAGGGCTCATCCATTAAGATAACCTCTGGGTTTACCGCAAGACTTCTTGCGATACAGAGTCTCTGCTGCTGTCCGCCGGAAAGACCAAGCGCGGAATCATGCAGCCGGTCTTTTACTTCGTCATAGAGGACTGCCTTTTTTAGACATTCCTCAACGATATCATCAAGAGTATTCTTATTTTTGATTCCGTGAACTTTTGGTCCATAGGCAATGTTTTCGTAGATGGACTTCGGGAATGGGTTCGGTCTTTGAAACACCATGCCAATCTGTTTCCGAAGAGAGACCGGATCTTCATTCCGGATGCTCTTTCCTTTGAAGAGCAGTTCTCCCTCTACCCGGCAGTTCGGGACTAAATCATTCATTCTGTTCATACAACGAAGCAGGGTGGATTTTCCACATCCTGATGGTCCGATTAATGCGGTAACTGCGTTTTCCTCGAAGGGAAAGGTAACGTCGAAGAGAACCTGCTTCTGTCCGTAGAAGAGGTTTACGTGTTTTGCTTCAATAATTGTTGTCATGCGAGATTTCTCTGGAATTTTCTGCGGAGGATTGCCGCGGTGACATAGATGGCTGCCACCATACAGATTAACACCACAGCAGTTGCGTACTGCTGCGGTTCGGTGTTTGGAACGCTGGTCGTAAGAACGTAGAGGTGGAAGGGGAGAGCCATCACTGGTTCAAAGAGGTCCGGGGTGATGAACCGCTTGGAGAAGACAACTGCGGTAAACATGATAGGGGCGGTCTCTCCTGCAGCGCGTCCAAGGGAAAGCACCGCGCCGGTGATAATTCCCGAGGCTGCTGCCGGCAGGACTGCCCGGAAGATAGTCTGCGTTTTTGTAGCTCCAAGACCTAAAGATGCTTCCCTCAGAGAGTCCGGAACTGATTTGAGCGCCTCTTCTGTGGTTTTGATAATCGTTGGCAGAATCATCAGTGCAAGACAAATCATTCCCGCAAGAAGACAGATGCCCCATCCAAGGAATATGACAAAGAATGCAAAACCAAAGACTCCAAATACGACAGACGGTGTTCCGGAAAGCAGGTCAATACCGGTTCGAATACCTGCAGTAATATGAGAGGCCTTTGCATACTCGTGTAAGTATACTGCAGCACCTGCACCAATCGGAAGTGCGATAAGAATCGCTCCGAAAACCAGCTCCACAGTTCCGACAATCGCCGGGAAAATACCGCCGGCTCTTCCCAGATCTTTTGGTGATTCTGTTAAGAATTCCCAGGATATTGCCGGAATTCCATTGATGAAGATATTTCCAAGGATTACGGCAAGTATTGCAAGAACAGCAAATGTTCCTAAGTAGATGCAGGCAAATGCGATTTTTTCTGTAACCCGCGGGGGGATGCGGACCGGCAGTTCCGGCAATGTTGGGAGGGTAAAGAGCTGTTTTCCTGTCTCAATTCTGCGGGTTACAAAGCGTGATGCAAGGTTTACCGCAAGAGTAATTGCCAGGAGGACAACTGCTATGCCGAATAATGCATAGTAGTGCATAGAGCCGGCAGAAACTTCTGCGAGTTCAATTCCAAGGGTTGCGGTAAGGGTGCGAATCGGAGAAAGTACATCCCACAATGGTGATGGAATCACCGCACTGTTTCCGGCAACCATCATTACTGCCATTGTTTCACCAAGCGCTCTTCCCATTCCAAGAACAACTGCTGCGGAGATGCCGGAAGCTGCTGCCGGCAGGAGTACGCGGGATATTGTCTGGAATCTGGTTGCTCCAAGCCCTAAGGATGCTTCCCGGAAATCCTTTGGAACTGCAGAGAGTGCGTCTTCTGATATGGAGACAATAGTCGGAAGAGCCATAATTCCTAACAGAATGGATGCGGCGGCCCATGAGAATCCGCTTGGGACATCGAATACCTTCTGCAGGAAACTGCAGAGGACAAGCATGCCGAAAAATCCGTACACAACAGAAGGAATGCCGGCCAGCAATTCAATTGCGGGTTTTACTGCATCGCGGAGTTTCTTCGGTGCGACATAGGCAAGAAAGACGGCAGACAGCAGTCCAAGCGGTACGGAAAACAGCATTGCACCTGCTGTTACCAGAAGTGTTCCGACAATTAATGCGCCAATCCCGTACGATGGATTTGTTCCTGTTGGATTCCAATCTGTTCCGAAGAGAAATCCTGTAAGACCAACCTCAAAGAATACAGGGAGTGCTGTTATCAGGAGATAGCCTAAAATAAAAATGACTGCAAGTGAAGCGAAAAGGGCGGAGGTGAACCACACTCCGCGCATTCCATTTTCACTCCAGCTGATTTTTTTGCTCATGATTATACTGCAGGGATGAATCCGTTGTCTTTGAGAATCATCTGTCCTTCTGCGGAGAGAATAAATTCAAGATAATCTGCTGCCAGTCCTTCCGGTTCTCCGTTGGTAATCATCAGAAGTGGGCGATTGATTTCATATGCTCCGGAGATTACATTTTCCACAGTTGGTTCAACTCCTTCAATACTGAATGCTTTGAGACTGTCATCAACATACTCTAAGGAGACGTAGCCGATTGCACCTGGAGTAATCGATACTGCCTGTGCCACTGCACCGTTGGAGTTTAACTCCTGCATCTTCTTTGCGGCATCTTCTTTGTCTAAGACGAACTCAGTGAAGAATTCTCGAGTGCCCGAGGAACTGTCGCGTCCGATTAAGACGATTTCTGCATCAGTTCCGCCGACTTCTTTCCAGTTGGTGATTTTTCCCTGATAAATTGCTTTCACCTGCTCTAAGGTCAGGTCAGATACACTGTTTGACGGGTGGCCAACGAGAGCAATTCCATCTTTTCCGACTACGAATTCACGGAGGTTGTTTCCTTCTTTTTCAGATGCTTTCAGGTCTCGGGAGAGCATGCCGATGTCTGCCGTACCTTCGATTGCAGAGGTTGCTCCAACACCGGACCCTCCGCCGGAAACCTGAATGTCTGCGTTTGCGTTCTGTGCCATATACTCTTCGGCAACAGCCTGCGCCACCGGCAGAACGGTTGTTGAGCCGGCAATACTGATAGTTTCTGTATCTTCTGTGCTGATGCATCCTGCTGCAAGCACAGAGGTTAGAAGAATTGCTGCAAGGGCAATTCCCTGTAAAATCTGGTAATTACGTTTAGTCATAACCAAAATTAGATTAGAATTGATTCAATATAGTTGTTCTCGATATAGATATTATAGAGTATGTTATCTATTGATTCTCTATAGTTTTGAAATATATACTGCGAATTATATGCAGCAGAGGGAGAACTCCCTCAAGGATAACATCTTTCTCGTAGCGCGAGAAACAATAGAATACTTATGGCTGACACTCCTCCAAAAGCCTTTGAAAAACCGGAAGTCCGGGCTGCTTTCCTGCCGCAAATAGACGAAGAGCAGGCAAAAGCGCTCACCCGCGAATGGATTGAGGGGCAGAATATCCTCGCCCGCAAAGAATCGTACCGTATCGGCCGTGCGGTTCTGGTCTATTATCCATTCTGGGAGTTCATCCGCGAAGACGGCTCACAGATGAAAACCATCTACCGTCCGGCCTGCGGTACACTCATGACCGACCTACAGAAACTGACCCGCGCAGGAACACCGTCTGAAGAGCTTCCGGCAAACCTCACCACCCTTCCAATAACCATCAGCGCTGAATACTATTATCCGGATATCTACGGTCTCCCGCGCGGGGAACGGCTGGTTGCTGTCCCCTTCTGGCTTATCAGCTACAAAATAAACAAAAGCATCTACATGCTCAAAGTCGATGCGGAAACCGGTGCGGTTCTTCCGGAATGGCATCCGTTTAGAGAGCCGGTAAACTGGAGAAAGCTTGCTCTTATTGCTTTTATCCCGCTGGTTGTCATCAGCTTAATTGCCATCCTGCTTCATCCGGCTCTCTTCATCTTGGACGCGGCAGTTGTTATCTTCCTCGTCTATCAAAGCGGCATGCTCTCGCGCATAAGCACCAAACTGAAGGAGGGAGAGAATGGTTCTTGAACGGGCGGCGGAAGACCGGATTGTTGAGTCCATGTATCCGGCAAAGATTACCAAAGGAGTTGCGGACAAAACAATCCGGAAGTGGTTCTCCAAAGGTATCAAAGCGCCGGATCTTACAAAGAACGTTCACGTCACCGAAACATACCTGCTCTATCTTCCGTTCTGGCGGTTCATTGCACAGGGAAAGGCTGTCGGCTGCGGCTACTCCGAGTATCAGGAAGCAACCGGCAATGTTCTTCGAAACGTCTTTGAGGAGTTAGTCGACGAGGAGTTTGTCTGGACCGAGTGTGCCTGTGATACCGGAAAGTACGGAGTCCACGAGCTCTGGCTCGAACCGGGAGGGGAAGTGCCGTATGTTCCGGGAAGCGTTGCGGCAATGGATGCCGGCGGCTCTGCAGTGGATGCGAGTGCGAGAGG
>JAFZFW010000048.1 GCA_017555685.1 Methanocorpusculum sp. | reverse complement strand
GTTATTCCTACGCGAAATCTACACGAAAACCACACGAATCGCCAGTCCTTCGGACTTGCTCACGCCTTGAGTCACTACGTGCCTCGCGGCAAAAACGCGAAAAGAAAGTAAAACACGAAAGAGAACGAAATCCACGAAAAACTATTCGCGTTCAAAGCTTCTGATACCTTTCATAATTATTCATGCAAAGCCCTTTGAACGCGAATAGTTTTTCGCGAATTTCGCTATCTTTCGTGATTTACTTTCTTTTCGCGTTTTTCGTGTGGTTTCGCGTGGCTTTCGCGTAGGAAAAACGCTCTTACACATACTCTAATTCTTTTATGGAAAAACGCTCCTACACATGAGATGGAAAAACACGTTCAAACACACACACCGAAAAAAAGTTACAGCATCGGCTCGCGCAGTACTTTCAGGATATCCAGCGGGTTTTCTGCCACAAGTGTCCTTGGCGGGATTTCCAGATTGAATTTTGCCTCAAAGAAGTTCCGGTCTCCGTACTTTGCATACACCGGAGTCATACCGACCGCTGATGCCGGCTCAACATCACGGCGGATGGAGTCTCCTACATAGAGCACATCGTGCGGGGCACATTCGAGAAGAGAGAGTGCATACTCAAACGGATCGTGATGCGGTTTTTTATATCCTGTCATATCATAGCTGACTACCACATCAAAATAGTCGGAAAGCCCGGTTACTTCCAGCCGCTTTTCTGCTCCGTATGAGTAGGCATCGGTTACGATACCGAGTTTGTATCCGTCTGCTTTGAGTTCCGTGAGAAGTTCATGCACTCCGTCATAGGCAGATAGCCCGGTGTGCATCGCGGTATTGTATACTTCTACTGCCTCGAAATACTTCTCCACCGTAAAACAGTCATGCGCAATCATGAAGTCCTGCAGATTCATGTGGTCTTCGACATGAAACTTCCAGCGGAGATAATAACTGAACAACTCCTCTCCGGTTCCTGTTCTAAGGAACTCAGCCGCTGCCGCACTTCCTCTCTGCATGGCGCCGATAAAATCAAACAGCGTATTATCCATATCAAAGAGAACAGCCCGGTATGGTGAGGAGAGAAGCGTCTGCATAGTATAACGTTTTTCCTGCATCCATTTAGACATGTCGAAGGACTTCGATTCAATAAACCCGCATGCTTAATTATCTCGTACACCAATATAACCATCATGACAAGTAAACCCGACGAATCTGAATACGAAAAACTCTATCTGGTCTCCCGCTTAGTATACAACGGGGAAATCGAGGCGGAGAAAGCATCGGCAAAACTTTCCGGAATCATCGGAAGCCCGGATGTATACAACCGGGTTGTCTTTGCGATGTATGCCGGTATGAAAAACGGCCGCGTCTTCCAGCAGTCGGGAGGCGATGAATCGGTCATCTATTTCCTGCGAAGAATCGCGCAGGATGACGGACCCGAGGCATTGGAAAAGGCATTAAATGCTGTCTACGGATACACGGGATTCAAGGGCTCTGTCGGCTGTCCGATGCCGGAGCTTGAAGATGCCTGCGATGCATTAAAGGTCATCTACGGCATCAGAGACGAAGAATAATTCCTCCCGGGTTTACCCTTTTTTACCAGATATACGGTATCAGCCGATAGCGTACCTGCTTTTTATATTCTGTATAGCCGGCAAGTCCTGCTTCGAGTACTGCCTCTTCATTTCGTATCCGGATTATAATCAGCGGCACATACAGCAGAAACACGGCAAACGCTGTCCATGAGCCGAGGACAAGCGGAATCATCAGAAACAGCAGAACCGTTGCAGCATACATCGGATGGCGGACAACACCATAGAGTCCTGTATCAATGACTTTCTGGTTTTCCTGTACGGTGACTGTTCGTGACAGATAGGCATTCTCGCGCATAACTTCCGCATACAATGCATAGGCGATTAAGAAGAGAACCGATGCCGTCAGGACAACCCAGACAGGCACGGCAGACCAGCCGAAGCGAAAGTCCAAGCCTGCGGTGATGAACCCTGCAAAAAAGACCAGTGCGCAAAGGCCGGTTACCAGTTTCTGTGTTGTCTCGCGCTCTTTTGTGTCAAGCCGTTTTTCGAGAAGCCCGGGTGCTTTTTTGAGAAGTACTATGCCAAGAATCAGCATCGGGATAAACAGCAGGGCACAAAAGAGCCAGCCGTTTGGATAGGCAACTGTTCCGGCGGGCAGGAACAGCAGAAAAGCGAGTATCAGGAATCCCGCGGCAAATTTACCCGCAGCATTCCTGAGAAGTCCGGTATCCATAGTTATTCTTTCTTCAGCCAGGTTAACAGAATTCCATCGTCGATAGGTTCTGCACTCTTTAACGTCAGCCGCGGGAACTCGTCAACTTCGGTAAATCCGTCGCCGTCGGCAAACGTCGGCGAAGTCTTTCCGCCGATAATTAAGGCGCCGACATAGATTCTGATTTCATCAAAGAGCCGCTGACTCATGAATGACCAGAGAATCGTCGAACCTCCTTCGACCATGAGCTGCTTAACGCCCATCTCCCCTAACTGCTCGAGCATCTCTGCAAGATCGACTCTGGTGTCACCTGCTTTGATGACCGTGGTCTTTTCCGAAAGCGCATCGATTCTCTCCTGCGGTGCTGCGCGGGAGACAACGATTACGACCTGGCCCAAGCCTTTCTTGAACATGTCGGAGTCAAGCGGCATCTCTGCATGGGAATCCACGACAACCCGCATCGGGTGTGCGGGCTTTCCTGCTTTGATACGGGCTTCTGCCAGCTCCTCGGATTTGAGGCGAAGGGACGGGTCATCGGTTCTGACCGTTCCGATACCGACTAAGACCGCATCGGACTCTGCACGCAGTACATCAACACGGGTAAAATCATCCTGCCCGGAAATTTTTGTCTGTTTTCGAAGAGGCGTGGATATTTTACCGTCGGCACTCATGGCCGCGTTAATAATAACGTAGGGTTTCATAAAAAAGAATGATTAGTCTTTCTTTTCTTCGATCTTCTTGTAGACGTTTACACCCACACGGACTTCAGGGTGCTTACGGGAGACCTGCTTGTTTCCTAAGGTAGAACCAATCATGATGGTCTTTCCGGATGCGGACGGACCGAACTCCTGAGAAAGATCTACTGTAATCGTCAGGATATCTCCTTCGACCGACATTTTTACATTCTTCATATGGTTGATATTTATGCTATCTGACAAAATAAATGTTTGCGGCCTTTTGCCTTCTCCATAGGGTAATACTAATCATGTGGCAGGACAAATATGTAAGAACATGCCGAATTTAACCGTCGCAGTACTTGCCCCGAACGGATACTCCCGCGAACTGGGAAAAAAGGGAACGAGTACTGATATCACTTTCTATAACCTGAAAAAGGGACACGATACGGTAACTCTTCTTGAACCGACCAGATACCCGGACAGACTTGCCCCGCTGTTCTACGTGGTCTCCATGGCACACGAGGCAATTGTTGTCGTCGAAGAGATTACCCCGATGCTTGCCGAGTGGATTTTAGTGCTCGACTGTGCAGGAGTAAAAGCAGGAACCATTGTTCTGAAGAACTACATCCAGCCGGAACAGATTGCCCCGCTGATTAAAGGAACTGTTCTTGAATCCTACCATGTTATGGAAGAGGACTTCATCACGCTTTCTGCCGCACTCTTAGAGCGTGCAGCAGCACAGCCGGACCTTGAGCCGAAAGACGGCGCTGTCGGAACCGTCCCGATCGACCACCACTTCAACGTCCGTGGTATCGGAACGGTTATCCTCGGATGCGTTGCCGACGGATGGATTAAGAAGCACGACAAGATGCGTGTCGAGCCGATTGGAAAGACCTGTCAGGTTCGTTCTGTCCAGAAGCATGACGATGACTTTGCTTCCGCATACATGGGCGACCGTGTCGGCTGTGCATTAAAGGATATTGAGGCAGACGATCTTGACCGCGGTTTTGTCCTGACCACTGACCCGGCTGTCATTCACAAGACCGAACTTGTCGGCAAGGCACACCTCGTCAAGTACTGGCCGGCAGCATTCAAGGAACAGATGGTTGTCTCTCTCGGTCACTGGATGCAGTTCTTATCTGCCCGCGTTACCGGTGTGGAAAACGGCGACGACTGGCACAACCCGACCTTAACAATCGAGCTCGAGACCCCGATTGTTTTCAAGCCGGGAGACAAGGCAGTTATTCACTATCTTGACGGCGGAAAGCTCAGAATCGCCGGCACATTAGAGCTTGAGTAAAGCTCTTCTTTTTTTTTTCTCAGCGCTTTTTGCAGACAGAATCTCTCTGACTGATCTGTCCTTTTTCCCTTCGTCTTCTGCCGAAAAACCATTCTCCTTATTATATGAT
>JAFZFW010000047.1 GCA_017555685.1 Methanocorpusculum sp. | reverse complement strand
TTCAGACTGTGACTGTGCAAGCCATCTGTTTTACCGCGAGGAAGAACCGACAGCAGAGATTCTTGCGGTTTTTGAAAAACTGGGACTGCACGCGGTTGAGCATGTGGTAGTGAAGTAACTGTTTTCCGGCTTTTGTCTCACGAGGAAAAATACCGCAGACAGCGACCACAGTACCTCGTCAATTTTTCAATGAAAGCAATTTCCTCCATTGTATTTGAAAAAGAAATCCACGAATCAGCGCGATTCGTCAAGATTCGCGTTGATTCGTGGACGTCCTTTTTTTGTTACAGTTGACTTCTCCGAAAGCATAGAAGATAACTGTTAGTGAAAATTAGCGAACTACTGTACCCGCGAAAGCGACAGGTCGCTGTCTGCGTGGTCTGTGTTTTTTCCCTGAGTTCTAAAGACGTGCGATTACTTGGTAATCACAACACACACAAAAAAAAAGAGATTGAAGTTTCTTGAGAAAGACTCAAACCAGACGGTAGGTCTCTAAGTTCTGCGGAGACACAGTCTGGATGTGGTACTTCTTGTAAATCGAGCTTGCAAGGTCGATGGTCTTGGACTCTTCACCGTGGATGGTAAACACACGCTCCGGCTTCGGCTGAACGTACTGTACGTAGTTCATGAGCTGTTTTCTGTCTGCGTGACCGGAGAAACCTTCGACGGTCTGGACTTCCATATTGATGATGATACTGCCCTTCTTACCCATCGGGACCTCACGCCAGCCCTTCTGGATACGGCGTCCGTAGGTTCCGTCTGCCTGGTATCCGACGAAGATTAAGGTGTTCTTCTCGGACTCTGCAAGGTTCGAGAGGTAATCTAAGACCGGTCCGCCGTTTAACATACCGCTTGTGGAGATGATAACACACGGGTCCTTGGAGAAGATAACTTCCTGACGCTTCTCGTAGGAGTCGACCTGCTCGAAGCACTCTGCAAGGAACGGGTTGTAGTTGTCGCGGAAGATCTGGTTTCTTAAGTCGTTGTTTAAGTACTCCGGGTATGCGGTGTGCATAGCCGTTGCTTCCTTAATCATACCGTCAAGGTAAATCTTACAGTTCGGAAGCTTCTTGTTTCTGATGCCTTCCTCTAAAGCAAGCATCAGTTCCTGAGAACGTCCGACCGCAAATGCCGGAATTAATGCCTTTCCGCCGCGGGATAAGGTCTCGCTGATGACCTCGCAAAGGTGGGCTTCTGCATCAGCTCTGGATGGAGAGAAGTCTTCAGAACCTCCGTAGGTGGATTCCATCACAAGGGCTTCAAGGCGCGGGAACTGGGAGACTGCCGGGTTGAACAGTCTGCTCTTTGCGTAGTATAAGTCACCGGTAAAGGCGATGTTGTAGAGACCGTTTCCAACATTGAAGTGAGCGATTGCAGAACCTAAAATGTGTCCTGCGTTATGGAGGGTGAGCTTTAAGTCCGGAGCGATATCTGTGACATCTCCGTATCCTAAGGTGATGGTGTGCTTGACAAACTCGCGGACCTCGTTGGAGGAGTACGGCGGGGCTTTGTCTTCCTTGTTGTTGACGTCAAGGTAGTCAAGCTGCAGCATGGCTGCTAAGTCACGGGTTGCCGGAGTGGTATAGACCGGTCCGTCGTATCCGTAGCGGTAGAGGAGCGGGACGTATGCGGAGTGATCTAAGTGTGCGTGGGTTAAGACAACTGCGTCAAGCGTAGAGAACGGGTAAATTTCCGGAACGTGGAGGTACGGGGAGGATGCTGCCCCGGTTGCTCCCGGAGACTCTCCGCAGTCGATTAAGACCTTGCTCTGCGGAGTGGTTAACAGGAATGCAGCACGGCCGACCTGACGGCAGCAGCCGAGTGTTGTGACACGCAGCCACTGGTCGCGGTCGCGTCCGGTGTATAAAGAGTCACGGTGGATTCTTCTGCCGCATCTTCTCAGGAACTCCTTTCTCTCGTCGCGTGCTTCGCGGAGGTACTGTCTGACCTGCTTGATGGTCATGGACGGAATTGGCGGAGTGCGGACAACACGCGGAGTCCATCCGGTCTTCATCGTAATGTCACGAAGAGTTGCACCGTTCTTTCCGATGACGACTCCCGGCTTTTCTGCTTCAATCAGCATCTCACCGGTGTCAGTGTCAAAGAAGATGTCCGTGATTCCTGCTCCTTCCGGAACAACCTTCTTGACCATATCATAGGCGATTTCCGTGTCTCCTAAGATATTCGGGCGGACAACAATGCGTTTTCTAAGGTCGCGTGCGAGTGTTTTGATTAAATCCTGTTCGGCTGCGAACTTCTCCGGATTGTCGGTGTAGATGACCATTTCCGGTCCTTCGAACTCGACGTCGGTTACTTCAACGCCGCGCGGGACTTTTTTGTTGATGGTCTCTTTGAGTTCTTTCAGTCTGTCTTCAACCTGCATAAAAATCGTTTCCAAAAAAGATTAGGCATGTGCCGGCTGCAAGTAGCCGGCTATTGTATCCTCATCAATATATTCAAATTTGTCTTTGGTGATTACTGCTACATTGTAGCCTTCACCGGATGCTGCATCACGACGCATGGCTGCACGCAGTGCGTGGACAGCAAGGCGGACTGCATCGTCTTTTGTCATGTTCGGGCGGAAGCGGTCTTCTAACACACCATATGCGGTAAAGGATCCGGAGCCGGTGGAGACGAAGTTCTCTTCAAGAGTTGCTCCTCCTGCGGCATCAACAGAGTACAGGGAGGAACCGTTTGCATCTACTCCTCCGACAACGAGCTGAACGCTGTACGGGGTAAAGCGGTTGTCGTTTAAGTAGTTGGAGAGGACGGTAGAAACAGCGCCGACGCTGATCGGGTATCCGCGGCGGAGTTCGTAGAGAGAGGACTCTACGTTGATGATGCGGATAAGACGCTGTGCATCTCCGACAGTTCCGGCAATGGTCATGCCGATGTTCTGGGAGATTGCATGGACTTTCTTTGCTTTTTTGCTTGCGATTAAGTTGCCCATGGTTGCCCGGCGTTCAGTAGCGAGGACAACTCCGTTGTCAAATGCAATACCTACTGTGGTAGTTCCTGATTTTACGTCCTGATTTACCTGTGTCATGAGAAACCTCAAGAAGGATACGCTAAGAAATATGGTTTGCAAAACCTGTTCTAACGAACTGATAAAAGCGCTGATTATTTATTCAGCGTATCAGGGGATAAACCTTTTGCAGAGAGCACATCACCGTTTTTTTGGAAACAAAAGAAAAAAGAAAGAGGTTATCCTCTTTTGAAGACAAGTGTCAGAAGCCCGCTTTCATCTGCTGCCGGATTATTGATGAGCGTATAGCCTGCGGCTTCGGCTTTTCGGCGGAGATCGAAGATTTCTGATTCATCGGCGGTTGTTGCAAGAATCACGGAGACTGCATCGGAGAGTGCCGGTTCATTATCTAAAATATCTTCAAAGACGCCTTCTGCATCCACGATAAGGGTGATGCTGGTTTTGTCTACGAAGGAGGAGTACTGGATAACCTGGGAAAGCGTCAGGGATTGTACATCAACGGTCTCTTCTGAGTATGCGTTTGCGGTATCAACAACATTGCGGGCAACCACGTACGGGACAAATGCCGAATCATAGTTGATTGCGCCCTGTACAAACCGTGTCCCTAAGTTGTTCTTTGCTTTTGTCTCCTTCAAAAGCCCGGTATAGTACGGGTTCGGCTCTAAGGCGATATGCTCTGTTTTGATGAAGATACGGTCATTTACATATGCAGACACTGCACCGATTCCGGCTCCGACTTCAATTACCGGGTTTTCCCGCGGGAGGAATTCATCGATTGCATCAAAGAGACTGGTTTCATACCCGTTCGGATTCATCAGAAGAGACACAATCAGGGATGACGGCACATACTCCGGGTCAACAGAGATGACATTTTCCCGAATCATCACTTCATGCGGGAGCGGGTTTATGGTACTGATACATCCTGCACTAAATATTCCGGCGATAAGCAGTGCCGCAGTCAGTACAGCAAATACCTGCCGGCGGGTTCTATTCATATCTAATCTATTCTCGCTTCTGCTTTAGGTATTTTTCTGCCGCCGCTGTCCGCAACTACTTATTAAATCATCACAGCCAATAGTTTAGGTAATCAAAGGACAGGACTCTGCTATGATCAAAACCGTCGAAATTCTCTTCTCCGGAAAAGTACAGAAAGTCGGATTCCGTGCCTGCATAAAACATACTGCAGACAGCACCGGTCTTTGCGGTGAAGTGGAAAACCTTGCAGACGGACGTGTTCGCGCTCTGGTAACGGGTGAGGAAGCAGTTATCGAAAAGTTCCTCTCCATGACCTACTCCTGTCCGCGGGCGATTGTCAAAAATATTGAGGTCGCCGATTATGTATTTACTGAGTTCACGAACTTTGTGGTAAAGAGGGAATAACGTATGAAGATAGAAAAATCCATTACCTACTTTTCCGCTCCGGGAAAAGAGAATACCCATGACTGTGCAGAACTTGCCGCAGCCCGTGCAAAGGAGCTTGGAATCACTGATGTTGTGGTTGCATCCTGCAGCGGATACACTGCCCGCATCTTCCAGGAGGTCTGCAAACGCGAGGGTCTGCACCTGGTTGTTGTAACCCATGCTGTCGGCTTTGAAGGTCCGGGTATCTGGGAGTTTGATGCAGAGCTTGCGGAAGAGCTGAAAGCAGAAGGTGTCTCGATAGTTACCGGAACGCACTCCTTATCCGGCATGGAGCGGGCAATTTCCCGCAGACTTGGCGGCGCATCCCGCACGGAGGCTATCGCGGAAGCATTCCGCAGAACGATTGCCGTTGGTATGAAGGTGGCTGTTGAGTGCGTATTAATCGCTGCAGATCAGGGGGCAGTTCCGGTTGACCGCGAGGTCATTGCTGTCGGCGGCACGGCAGAAGGTGCAGATACGGTTCTGGTCATTCAGCCGTCACACACGGCAACCTTCTTTGACCTGCAGGTCAGAGAATTCGTGGCTATGCCAAGGAACCGGTGAGACGAAAGATGGTATTTTCCGCTCTCACGCAGGCGATTAAAGCCTATGGAAAGATGCCGCATGTCTGGATCTCCGGCATCTTTTCTGCCGCAGCCATTCTTCTGACCTACTATCTGGCATACGCAGTAAACGAGGTTGCAGGGCTTGCTGTCATGGTGCTCTTCTTCTTCGCATTTCCGTATGTGCTTGCCGGAACCTACGGGGTTTTAATCGATAACAACAAGAAGAAAGGCGCATTCAAAATATATGCCAGATATGGATTCAGACGCTGTCTGTTCCCCAACATCTTACTGGTTCTGCTTACCTGGTTCTTAATGAATCTGGTGACCACACTTCTGCTGCTGTTCGGCGTTCCTGCCGAGCTTTCGTTATACATCAGTCTCTTTGTGGTCATTCCGCTGGTTTTCTTCTGCTACTTTGCCGATATCACCGCAATCCGCCACAACTTAACGATGGGTCAGGCAGTAAAGGACAGTGCACGGCGGGTTGCTCTTGGTTCGTTTTCGATTACTGCCTTCTATCTGATGAACATCGCAGTCATCTTCTTTGCATCCTTCTTCATGTCATTTGTGATGAGTGTTGTCGGATTCGAAGCACTTCTGCCGCTTGCGGAAATCAGCGAAGAGGCACTCACTGCTATGCCGGTTGAAGAGCTTACCGCGCTTGTCTTAACACCGGAGATTATCTGGGCTTCCGTTGTTTCGCTTGCAGTAACTGCTCTGGTCTTTGTTCCGTTCTTTGTTTCGTACAAGACCTACTTCTTCAAGCGGATGCTGACCAATTACTCCGGCTCTGCTGTTCACCGTCCGGCTGAAGAGGACGGAGAGTACGACGAGAAGGGACGCTGGTTCAAATACAAATAATCCTCTTCACTCTTTTACCACCCGTACAACCCGCTGCGGGAAGGGAATCTCAATTCCTCTCTCGCGGAATATCCGGTCAATCTCACAGTTTACCCTGTCTGCTGCATCACGCCGGACGCTGGTTGATGCCGCGCCGAATGTCACCTCGAATATCAGGCTTGAATCGCCAAACTCCATGAAGTCAACCTCGGTCTCAATCGCGAGGGAGACATCTGCGGACTTTTCCGCGGCAGATTTTACTGCATCATGCAGGCTTCGTTTTACCAGCGCAACATCCGAGCCGTAGGCAACGCCGACATTCTCGCGGATTAACAGGACCTCGGTGGGCTTTGAGTAGTTCATGATGATGTTATTTGCAATCGTCGAGTTCGGGATAATCATCATCTGGCTGTCTTCGGTCATAATCCGGGTACTGCGAAGACCGACATGGAGAACATGTCCATACGTGCTGCTCAGATACACCCAGTCGCCTTCCGCAAACGGCGCATCGGTGTAGAGCACGATTCCGCTGAAGATGTTTCCAAGAAAATCCTGTGCCGCAAGCGCTGCGGCAATTCCTAAAACACCGGCACTTGCAAGAAGCGGGGAGATATTCACCTGCAGGGTTGAGAGAATCATAAAAATACCGACAGCCCAGATGAGAATCTGCGCGGCAAATTTCGTAAGCGGGGCAATCTTTCTGGTTCTCTCACGCGTTTGGGGCATCGCATGGTCGATGAGATAGATAACTATCCGATACACTGCCCATGTCCCGAGAAGAATCGCAACAGCGGAAAAGTACATGTCCTCAACGGAGAGGAACTCAGGAAATGCGGTCTCAGCAATCACATACGCAGTAATCAGCTCGATACACACGAGAAGCGGGGCATAGAGTGCCCTGATTACTGCCCGCGGGATACCTTTCGTTCTTGCTGAAAGGATTCTCTTAGCTGCATACAGCACAAGAATCACTGCAAGTCCGATTCCAAGAATGATAAAACTGTGGACTGCAGTATCCGTGGTAAGCATATCTGACTATTTGTCAGACGGTACAAAAGCACTTTAGATAGCGGCAGAGAAAAGAGCGGGAAAATATTGTGTAAATGGGTTTCCCCAATTTACATAATCTTTCCGAGCAGGCGGATAGAGTTGGTCATGTCCGGTCCAAGCGGGGAACCGAAGATGATCTGGGTAACGCCGGCTGCGGTTAAGTCTTCACACTTCTGGCGGATGGTGTCTGGAGTACCGCAGATGGTGAATGCGTTGAGTTCAGCATCAGTGACGAGCTCGTTGACAGACTTGAAGTCGAAGCGTGCGAGTGCGTCCTTGATCTTTGCAACGTTGTTGAGGTCGAGACCGTGGCGGAGGAGAAGTGCTTCTGGGGATCCTGCTGCGATGAATGCAGAGACGATCTTTGCTGCCTTCTTTGCCTTCTTCTCGTCCTTGTCGATGGAGAGTGCAGTGTATGCACCGACATCGAATCCCTTCTTGCCGATGGAGTCGCATGCGCCCTTGATGATTGGGATTGCAACTTCGAAGTCCTTCGGGTTGGATGCGTTGATAAGTGCTCCGTCTCCCTTAAGACCTGCGAGCTCGAGTACTTTCGGACCCTGTGCTCCGACGTAGATTGGGATGCCCTTCTTTCCTGGGAGGGTAACACCAGTCAGCTTTGCACCGTCGTAGTCGAAGAATGCCTTGCCGGACTTCTTGACTTCTGCACCAGTGGTAAGCTCGCGGATGGTGTCGATTGCGTCACCGAGTCTTCCGACTGGCTTCTCTGGGTTGATGCAGAGCTTTGGAAGGGTGGAGAGGTCACCTGGGCCGATACCGAGAGTTGCACGGCCGTCGGAAATCTCGTTGAGGGTACAGGCGAAGGATGCCATTGCTGCTGGGGTGTCGGTGAATGCGTTCATGATTCCCGGACCCATCTTCATGGTGGTGGTTGCCTGTGCGACTGCGGTTAAGACTGCGTAGCA
>JAFZFW010000046.1 GCA_017555685.1 Methanocorpusculum sp. | reverse complement strand
TGCCGCGACATGGCTCTTGCCCTTGATTACGAGCAGTACTGGCTCAGATTCAACGACGGCCGTGAGATTGTCAAAGACATCTTAAACATCAACAACGCAGCAGACCGTCACAACCGCTTAGTCAACCTCTTAGTCGAGGAGGCAAATGCGGCAATCACCGAGCAGGTCAACACCATGATGCCGCACGTCAAGGAGGAGATTCTCTCTTCCGGCGCCCGCCTCTTCCAGGCTGATGTCGAGATGTTTGCCCACCGTTTCACCTTCCCGCCACCGGGCAAGTCCTCTGGTGAGGTTCACGATGTTCTCTGCAAGAAGTATGCTGGAGAACCAATCGTAACCTTAGGTCTCGGTCCGGACTTTGCGGTTATCCGTTCCCGCGGTGTTCTGATGAACATCCCGCAGATGGTCCGTTCCATGCGCGATGAGATGCCGGGAGCAGGTATCTCCGGCGGAGGTCACTTAGTTGTCGGCAGTATCAAATTCGTTGAGGGTATGCGGTCTGAGGTAATTGCCAAAATGATCGAGAAAATCTCCGAGTTTGGTGTTGAACAGCTCTAACTGAGCTCCTTTTCTTTTTTGTTCTCTTTGTGATGATTTCCGTTCTCGAGCAAAAGCTATATATTCTCACAGGCACTATATTTACTAGAGGTAAGTCAAAATGACTGAACCCAAGACTTTACTTGAAAGATACAACGATACCCAGTCAAAAATTCTTGGATACTTAAAAGCAGGCGTTGCCAAAGGCGGCAAATTCTTCAAAGCAAAATATATCGCAAAAGACCTTGGCCTTTCCTCGAAAGAGGTCGGAACAAACCTTGCAATCCTTTCCCAGATTTGTGACGATCTGGAAATCTCCCGCTGGAGCTATTCCAACAGTACTACCTGGATGGTTACCTCCAAGGATGAAGAACCTGTCACTGCATAAATTTCCTCATCAGATATTTATCCCGCATGTCTTTCATGCACCACACCTCCTTCTTTTTTACCGCGTTTAACCCGGCTCAGGATTACTGAAAAGGGCAAAACTGTATTTTAAATAGTGTGTACGGAATTTACTCCGCAAAAAATAGTCGAAGAGTTCTTACTCTTCCTTTTCTTCTTCCATCTCTGATACAGTTTTCATCATCTTGGAAAACTGTGCAGACGTTACGGTCTCCTGCTTTCCGCAGAACCACTCAAGAAATCCTTTCCAGAAACTCATTTTTCCTCCCATGATTTCATTGTCATCGACACGATTGCCGATGCTGTTTTTTCTCCGATGCCTTTAACACCCATCAGTTCCTCCTTTGAAGCGGTCAGAATCCGGCGGAGTGTGCCAAATTCCCGCAGGAGTTCGCGGCCTGCCTTCGGACCCACCTCAGGGAATGCGGTTAAGATGTAGAGCAGGGCATCGTTTGTATGTCTGGCAGACTTTGCCGAATGCTTCGAGCGCTCGGCACGTTCTCCTCCCTCCTCACGCCGGGCGAATGCGTAAATCATCTCAGCAGTTTCCTGTGCGTCCTTCGTAAACAGGAGTGAGACATCATAATCCGCGGCAATTGATGCAAGGGTGTTGCGGATAGCATTCGGGTGAATGTTGCGCAGGTCGTAGAGATCAGTGATGCTTCCGCCTTCGACAATCATCACCGGGCGGATGGCAGACTCTGCAAGAGCCTTGACCTGGCCGAAGAGGTCGCGGTCTACTAAGGTGTCTACGAAGTCCTGAATGGTCTTACGCTCGATTAAGACCCGGCCAACGGCATAATCTCCTGCCGGCAGGTGTTCGAGATGAATCTTTGCGCCAAGGTTGCTGAGGTACTCCGGCACTTTTGCCTGCATCTCACGGTTGTCAACCGTGACTGACAGGTGTTCTTCGTCGTCCTCTTCTGCTGTTTCGCGGAGGACAAGGTCTGCTAAGGTCTGCTGCCCGGAAACGCCGTAGGAAGAATCTCCTGCGGCAGGTACGGAGAACAGCTTGGCCGGAACTTTTCCGCTGCGCATGGCTGACACGCCTTTGAGCATCTGTTTTTCCTTGGCATTGCTTACCCAGCGGAAGGTTTCGTCTGCTGTGCCTTTCGTGATTAAGACGATGACCTTGCCGGAGGTGTTTCTGCCGGTCCGGCCTTTGCGCTGAATACTGCGTACCTCAGACGGCACTGACTCGTAGAAGACCACAAGGTCGGTTGCCGGGATGTCGAGACCTTCTTCACCGACCGAGGTTGCGACAAGCACCGAGTACTCGCCTTCGCGGAACTGGCGGATGGCTTCAATCTGCTGTTTCTGAGAGAGTCCCTTCTCGGTGTCGCGGGAAGCCTGGCCGACAAAGCGCCGTGCGGTAATTCCTGCATCATTGAGGTAATCGACCAGCATCTGTACCGAGTCGCGGTAGGTCACGAAGACAATAATCTTCGAGTCCGGGAACTCGGTCATTTGTTCCTGGATGATGCGGACAACGGCAGCTGCTTTCGGGTGGAGTTCTTCGGTCCAGGAGTCGGAGAGCGTGAGAAGCCGCTGGAAGCGGGGATCGGTACAGATTCTCTGCGAAGCTTTGCTTCCTCCGCCCTGTCCTTCGGTCTGGAGGCGAAGGAGGTATGCCCGAAGCGCAGTCGAGCCCTGCGATTCAGCAAGCATGACACCATGCTTTAACTTCATCAGCTCGGCGTGGACAGAGATTGCTGTGTATGCTGTTTTGTCCTTCTCCTGCATCCGCATCTGAATCTGCGCTCTCAGTGCGTTGAGCGCCTTCATGGATAGAGCCTCGCGTTTCGGGACACGGTAGTTCAGCTCGGCAAGCTTGTTTAACCGGTCGTCTAAGAGACCGTTTAAGACCGAGACTGCAAGCCAGAGGTCTTCGGGGAGCTCTAAGGTCATGTACTCCAGATCCCGCTCATGAACATAGGGGCGGACGTCTGCATCTGTTTCCACACGGCTCTCAACTGCGGTGATGGATAAGTGCTCGCAGATTTCTGCGACATGTGCCGGGTCTGATCCGGGCGATGCGGTCATGCCGAGAACCAGCGGGGATGCCGCGGTTTCATTGTAGCGCCGTCCGATGAACACATAGGCATAGTTTCCAACGGTCCGGTGGCATTCGTCAACTACTAAGAGCGAGACGTCTTCTAATGTGTAGCGTCCGGCAATCAGATCGTTTTTGATTACTTCCGGCGTTGCAACACAAAACCGTGAGGAGTTCCACAGCGTCACCCGTTTTGCTGACGGGGTCGACCCGGTGAACATGACGACATCGTCTTCATCCAGGAGCAGGTTTTTGGAAAAATAGCGGAGATGCTGTTCGACCAATGGTTTGGTCGGTGCAAGCATCAGGATTTTGCCCGAATCAATGCGGGCTGCCGCAACCAGCAGGGCAACGGCGGTCTTGCCCATGCCGGTCGGGAGAACGACTAAGGTGTTTGCAGACAGTGCACTGTCTGCAATTGCGGTCTGGTATGACCGTGCCTCAATTGTGTTCTCCGGGATATTTTTGCGGCTTACGTAACTCATTTTACAGAGCGTTTTCGAAGGTGAGCTTGCCCTTTAAGAGCAGCGGGATTTTTGCGACGACGTCTTCCATCTTGCCTCTGATCTGCTGCATGGAGTCGCGGTCGCGTAAGGTGACGGTTCCGTCTTCCTTGGTGTCGTAGTCGACGGTGATACAGAACGGAGTTCCAATCTCATCCTGTCTTCTGTAGCGGCGGCCGATTGCACCGGCATCATCGTACTCGGTCTGGAGGCCTTCTGCCTGGAGGTCTAAGACAAGCTTTCTTGCAATCTCGTCCATGCCGTCGCGTGCCATAAGCGGGAGGACAGCAACCTGGACCGGTGCTACACCGTTTCTGAAGCGCATGACGGTTCTTGCTTCGCCGTCTGCAACGTCTTCGGAGTAGGAGTGCTCTAAGACCATGTAGCAGATACGGTCAATACCGTAGGACGGTTCGATAACGTGCGGCATAACATCCTCACCGAAGACATCGACCATCTCGTCTTTGACGGTGTACATGTCTGGTGCGACAAGGATTTCCTCTCC
>JAFZFW010000045.1 GCA_017555685.1 Methanocorpusculum sp. | reverse complement strand
TTCTGGCGTCTGGTCGGACGCGGAAAGGCCTGTGTCTGCGGTATGGAGATTCAGAAAGGAGACAAGGACAAACCGGACAGAAGAATTCCACATGAGTCTTTAATCAACCGCGAATACATCTACTCAGACATCGCCTGCGATCCGGGAGACTTAGGCATTACGGCAATCCGCATCCCTGACCACGCAGCAGCAGTACAGTTTGATGATGAATCCATTGTTACCTTCGGCGTTACCGAATCCCGCGACGATGCGTATACCGCTGGCTCGGAACTCATCAAACAGGCTGCAATCGCTGACGGCAGACGGTCGATGGACGAGGTCTACTTCGCCAAATCCTTCTTCTTCGAGAAGGCATTCAGTCTGGTGTACTATCCGTTCTGGATTATCCGTTACACCTACGAGGAAAGAGCCTACTTTGCTGTCTTAGACGGAATCACCGCTCTGGTCATCTCCGGAAGAGCTCCGGGAAATGCCGGCAGTCAGAGTACGGCAGCAGCACTTGGCGGAACATTTTCCGGCGCAGTGTTTGCCGCCTGTATCTTCCTTGGTATCTTCCTTGGCGCCGTAGAAGCAATCGCTCTCCTGTTTGCGTTCGGCCTTCTTGCTGCGGCCGGAATCATCGGTCTTGCCTACACCCGCTTCCGCTACGGAGATGAGATTCTCGAAGGAGCCATGAACGGCAAAGGACTCAAACGCGGAAGAAAACAGCGGACTCTGGAGACAAACTACGAGAGTACCTATGATATGTTCAACTGAGGTGAAAAAATGTCAATAATATTACAGCCCCTCACCTGTTCCTCCTGCGGAGCACCCTTAAAATCCCGGGAACGGGATCGGATGCTCATCTGCGAACACTGCGGAAGTCTTTCGCTTTTTAGCGGAGGAAAGACCGATAAGGTCAGCTTTGCCATCGCAAAGCCGACGGTAGAAAGCGAATCGCCGCTGTTCTATGTTCCCTTCTGGGTTGTCAACGCGGATATCGGAGTATCCCACGAGAAGATTTCCGGCGGAGGCATCTCGCGGGCCATCTGCGGACAAAAACAGATGCGGGGAAACCGTGATTTCTATATCTGTGCAGCCGATGCAATCCCGGAGGAGTTCTCCCGTGTCTGGAACATGGATTTAACCGTCAACCAGCCGCAGTTTACGCTGATTCCGGAGTTTAAGGACGGAAGCCGCATCGTTTTAACGATGGATTCAGAGACTGCGAAAAACAACGCCGAGTTCATCTTCCTGCGCTATGAAACAGAAATCCCCGGAACACTGCAGGAACTGGAGTATGACTTTTCGGTCAATTCAACCAAAGTGCTTTATCTTCCGGCGTACAAAAAACCAACTAGCTATCAGTTAGGTGTCTGAAACGCCCTGTTCGGAAAAGAACACACTGAAAAACTGAGATAAACTATGACTGACTTACGTGAAAGAGTAGAAGAAGACCGCGGTATCCTGAAGAAGATTCAGATCTTCCTTCCCGGATACTCCGGCTACCGGAAAAAGGAAGACCTGAGAATCGCTGACTCGATGCTGAGAAATCAGGTTGCAGACAACTTCAAGACCTCTGTCCTGATTCCTGTCGAAATGGTCCGCGAATCAGCAGCAAACGCCCTGGAGCTTGATATCATGAATGATATCGCCGGTGTTCTCTCGAAGGCAAAAACACTGGAAGCATCTATCCGCCATGCAGAGCAGGGATACTCGGGCATCTCTGCCGCTGTCAGAATCCGCGAGGATGAGTTAAACAAACTCTATGAGTACGACTTAGCCCTCTTTGAAGCGGTAAATGCTCTGGCCCTCAAAGCAAAAGAGGCCAGAGGGCTTGCTGACGCCGGAGACTTTGGTGCGGTAAAGACCGTGCTTTTTACGCTGAAAAACGACATCATGGAGTTCTCTTCCGTCTTTGACCGGAGAATGGAAACGGTTGCAGGAATTGAGGTGGCATAAATGGGATTATTTTCCAAGGTAAATCAGAAGATCGGCTCCGGCTCGGATATCGAGGGGGCTGACGCACGTGCAGGATTCTACTGGGTTGAGGATTACAAAGGAGATAACCTCATCTGGCGGCTTCCGCGCAACATCATCTTAAACGACAACGTTCTCGTAAGAGAAGACGAGTACGGAATCTTCTTCCGCGACGGAAAGGCGCTTGCGGTCTTTGACCGTCCGGACAGATATGCATTAACCACACAGAACATCCCGATCTTAAAAGACATCATTGGCGCGACCATGGGTAATGTCCAGATCGGTGAGTTCTACTGGGTGCAGAAACGCGAGTTCAGGGATAAGTTCGGCACTTCCCAGCCGCTTGCCTTCCGCGACACCGACTTCGGCGTAGTACAGCTGAGAATGTTCGGTCAGTTCGCCTATAAGATTGCAGACCCGATGCTCCTGATTACCCAGTTCGTCGGAACCAAGGGTCTGACCAAGTCCGAAGAGGTCGTCGACTGGCTCAAGAACCAGATTGTGATGGTCTTAAACGACATCTTAGGCGAGCTTAAGGCAAAGAAGCAGATGGGCGTTCTGGATATGCCTGCCTACCTGCAGGAGATTGAACAGCTCTGTCTTGCCAAGCTGACAGCAGAGACCGAGAGCTATGGTCTGAAGATCATGAAGTTCTCCGGCCTTACCATCAGCATGCCTGAAGAGGTTCAGGAGGCCATAAACAAGCGCGGTGCTATGTCTGCTCTTGGCGTGAACTACATGCAGTACAGTGCCGGAAAGGCCATCGAAAACATGGGAGTCGGCGCAGCTCAGGGCGGAGAAGGCGCAGGATTTGCCATGATGGGTGCCGGAATGGGTGCCGGTATGGGCATGGGTTCGATGATGATGCAGGGAATGAGCGGGGCAGGAGGAGCTCCTGCACCGTTTGGTCAGGCTCAGCCGCAGACTGCAGCACCGGCAGGAAAAGCCTGTGCAAAGTGCGGAACCGCAGTTCCGGACGGGGCAAAGTTCTGTCCTGGATGCGGAGAAAAGCAGGCTTCCGGCTCGTTCTGTCCGGAATGCGGGGCTGCAGTGCCTCCGGGTGCAAAGTTCTGCCCGGAGTGCGGGAAGAAGATGGGCAGTCCTGTCTGCAGTAAATGCGGAGCAGAGTTAGCACCGGGAGCAAAGTTCTGTCCTGAGTGCGGAGAAAAACAGTAACCGCCGGACACCCGGCTTTTCTTTTTTATCAGTATTTGCTGCAGTGTTCCACAGAAAAAAAGGGTTTAGTTGATGTTCTGCCGCATCAGAATCGATGCGAATGTGGCTACCATACGCTGGTAATCCTTCTGGTCTCCGAAGTCCAGAGCCATTGAATAGAGCTTGGAAAATGCCGACGGGAAGACCAGACGCGGGTATCCTTCGCACTCCAGCAGGAAGTTGAAGATTTCTCTTCCCACCAGTCCGTTTCCGGTTTCAAACGGATGGATGACGAGGAAGCGGTAGAGGAAGAGAACTGCCTGCTCAAACGCACAATATCCGTTTTCTACCTTGCGGTAATACTCGTCAAGCGTCATCTGCAGGCGAATCTCGACATTTCCCTCCTCACGGAACACGCCGGTCTCTTCCGGAAGCTCCATGAAGATGAGGCTGTGGATTTCCCGGATAAACTCCGGGGTGACCTTCTCCACTGCTGTTTCGCGGCAGGTTTTCACCAGACGGAAGTTGCGGGTAAGCTTTTCCGAGCCTGCTGCGATATCCTCAAGACCGGCAGTTCCGGCGATATATTTCGCATCGTAGAGCTCCTCGTAATCCTCGCGTTCTGCATCAGAGAGATGGGATAAGTGATTGTTGTAGAGATAGTGCGTCTTCTCCAGTCCCTTTCCTAAAAACGGCGGGATATACTGATAGAACAGCTCTTCGGCGCGGAACTCCGCATATTTCTCTGCGGCACGGGTGGTAAACTCTGCAGTATACTGCTGAACTGCTGCCGCGAACTCCTCGTTGGTTGGTGCATCACCGGTCTTAATCAGGCGGGAGATTTTTGTCTTGCGTTTTGGTGTGGAAACTGCATACACCAGATAATATTTGTCACCGCTCTTTCCCGAGCGCTTTTCTATTCTGAACTTTGTATTCATGCGTAATTCCTTACTCTTCCAGTGTTGCGCGGATTGCTGCGCGAACCGCATCCTCGGACGTTACGCCCGGGTTCCAGCCGAAGGACTTGAGTTTGTCAACAGAGAGCTGCATCTTTGGAACGTCGCCGACCCATCCGCGGTCTCCGCCGGTGAAGTTGAATCTGACATTGGTAAGTCCCATCTCTTCAACGACCAGTTCTGCGATGCGCTTGACAGTAACCCAGTCTTCCGAGCCGATGTTGAAGAAGTTAAACGTCTCATGGGAGATTTCCGGTGCGAAGACGACTGCTTTTACACACTCTTCAACAGAGAGGTAGGACTTCGACTGGCTGCCGTCGCCTAAGATTTCGAGTTCTGCCGGGTTGGCCCGAAGCTTCTGCACGAAATCATAGATGACACCGTGCGTACTGCGCGAGCCGATGATATTGGCAAACCGGTATACCCAGGCATTCCAGCCGTAGGTTGCGGCATAGGAGGAGATCATGGCCTCACAGGCGAGTTTGCTTGCTCCGTAGATGGAGATCGGAATCATCGGGGAGTAGGTCTCCGGCGTCGGAATGACAGAAGCCTCTCCGTAGACGGTGGAGGTGGACGTAAAGACGATCTCTTTTACGTCATGCTCCTTCATTGCCTCGAGAACCCGGACAGTTGCGGTTACGTTGTTTTCGTAGACTTCAAAGGACTTGCGTGCAGAGCCTCTGACATCCGGGTCTGCAGCGATATGATACACACGGTCTGCGCCGGCAAACGCATCCTGCCAGCCGTCCTCTAACAGATCCTTGTGGATAACCGTGATGAGTGGAAGATTCTCCTCCAGGTTCGCCATACGGCCTGCGACCATCGAATCAATAACAACGACCTCGTGGTTCTGCGAGACTAATAAATCGACCAGATGGGAGCCGATAAAGCCCGCTCCGCCGGTGACAATGCACTTCATACTAATATATTAGAGGTGCTTTTACATCAACCCTTCTAACGGAAGATACATGTAATCTCAGACCAAATAATAGTGATATGTTTGAAGGAGTAATTCCCGCATTAATTACCCCGTTCAACGATGATGCATCCCAGTCGCTTGACTTAGAAGGTCTGCGCAACTGTATTGAGCATGTCGTAAAGGGCGGAGTTCACGGGCTTCTCGCATGCGGTTCAACTGGTGAATCCGCAACTATGACCCACGCAGAACACATTCGCGTAATCGAGGAAACCGTTTCTGCAGCAAGCAACCGCCTGCCGGTTATCGCCGGTACCGGTTCGAACAACACCGACGAAGCACTCGTTATGACTCTTGGTGCAAAGCTCGCCGGAGCAGACGCAGTTCTTGTCATCAGCCCCTACTACAATAAGCCAAACCGTTCCGGTCTCTTAAAACACTACAAGAAAATCGCCGATGTCGGACTTCCGGTGATTGTCTACAATATTCCGGGCAGAACCGGTCAGAACCTCCCGGCCGATTTAATCCTTGAGATGGCACAGACTATCCCGAACATTGTCGGAGTCAAGGAGGCAAGCGGCAATATTGATCAGATGATGGCAATCATCGACGGTATCTCCGACCTCGAGCGCGACCTGCCGTTCATTTTAACCTCTGGTGACG
>JAFZFW010000044.1 GCA_017555685.1 Methanocorpusculum sp. | reverse complement strand
CTCCTTTTTTTCGCTCACCTGAGCGAAACCCTTCTAATGTAAGCACGCCAATACATAGTCATGTATAAACTCGTCTGTGTACACTGTGGTGCGGAGTACGCTCCGGACGCAATCGTGTATAACTGTGAAAAATGCGGTCACCTGCTTGCCGTAAAATACGACCTCGATAAAATCACGGTCACCCGCGAGGAACTGCAGAGCAGAAAGATTGGTGTATGGAGATACAAGGAATTCCTGCCGGTCAAGATTGAGCCGGTTACCCTGCAGGAAGGAGGAACTCCGCTCTACCACGCAAAGCGCCTCGGTGAAGAGTTAGGCTTAAAGAACCTCTACGTCAAGCACGAGGGTATGAACCCGTCGGGCTCTTTCAAGGACAGAGGAATGACTCTTGGTGTCTCCATGGCAAAACAGCTCGGCAAGAACATCGTTGCTTGTGCATCCACCGGAAACACCTCTGCATCGATGGCTGTCTATGCAGCAAAGGCAGGAATGCCGGGTGTTGTCCTTCTTCCGGCAGGCCATGTTGCTCTCGGTAAAGTTGCACAGGCATTAATGCACGGTGCAAAGGTCATCTCGATTCGCGGAAACTTCGACCGTGCATTAGAGATGGTTCACGAGCTGTGCGTCTCTCACGGCATTTATCTCTTAAACTCCATCAACCCGTACAGACTTGAAGGTCAGAAGACCATTGGTTTCGAGGCAGTTGACCAGCTCGGCTGTGTTCCGGACCGCTTCGTTTTACCGGTTGGAAACGCAGGAAACATCTCTGCAGTCTACAAGGGTCTGACCGAGTGGAAGGAGATCGGCTTCATCGACACCCTTCCGAAGATGACCGCAATTCAGGCAGAGGGTGCAATGCCGGTCGTTAACGCAATCAAGGGCAACCTCCCGGAGGTTGTTGTTGAGAAGAATCCGGAGACTGTTGCATCCGCAATCCGTATCGGTGCACCGGTCAATGCTGAAAAGGCTCTTCGTGCAATCCGCGAGACCAACGGTACTGCAGAGTTCGTAACCGATGCAGAGATTCTTGCAATGCAGCGCGACTTAGCACGCCTCGAAGGTATCGGTGTTGAGCCGGCATCCGCTGCATCAGTTGCCGGTATCAAGAAGATGGCAGAGCAGGGACTCCTCGATGCTGACGAGAAGATTGTCTGTGTCGTAACCGGTCACCTGTTAAAAGACCCAGAAACTGTTATCAAGCAATGCGCAGCACCAATCGAAATCGACCCGACTATCGAAGCACTGCTCTCTGTGCTGTAAGTCTGGCTCTTGCAGTCCTGCTGCTGGCAGCGCCTGCCGCTGCCAACACCGCAGACTTTACGGTTGCGGAAAACGGTTCGGTATTATACGCCGAGGCACAGTTCTTCGGCTCTTCGTACCTTCTGGTATCTCCGGGTATTTTAGGCGAGGATGTTGAAGCAGAAGGGGTTGCCGATTTACTGCTGAAAGCCGAAGACGGTACGGTTGTTGAGCCGAAGAATTCCAAAGGTACACTGACCTTTCCGGAAGGAAACTACACGCTGACGTATTCGCTTCCCATCTCCGGCGGATTCATCTATGTGAAGTTTTCAGACGAATATGATGTAACCGTCACGCTTCCTGCACCGTACACCACCGGCCATCTGATTTTAGGTACGGTATCGTCCGGCGGTGTTATCACGAAAGAGGAGGACAAAACGGTTGTTACGTACAATCAGACGAAAGCAGTTTCACTGACGTTCTATGAGGATAACCGCGAGCCGATTCTGTATGCTTTCCTTGCAGGATGGCTGGTTGTTCTGGCGCTCGTGTATCTGCGGTACCGGAAAATCAAAAAGAATAGACTGAAGATTTAAAGACGAGAATTTAATGCCGGCAGCAGGAACTGCGGTTTCTGTTCCGGTATCTCCATCTTCTATTTTGATGAGTTTTTGTATGATACGGATAGCTTTTCCCTAAATTATGTTTGATGGGTTAACATTGAACTGATTTTGAAAAACCGCAGATAACTTAACTGTGAATCTGTGTCCCCATATTGTCTATCCGCCCTTTCCTCCATTAGCTCTCTGTCATTTAAAGGCATGCCTCTTCTGGATGTATTTGATTTATCTTTCTTAGATGGCTTTGTCTTTTCTTCGAGCCGAGGGTAGGGACGGTGTGCAGAAAGATGGGAAAACAGTTTAGATAATTTTAGACATGCATCCCTGTAAAGCGGTCACAACTCCGCGGATGCATGTCTGAGGATTTAATAATGCTTGAGACAGCACTAAGAGAATTTAGAGCGACTGCGGCGGCAGTTAAACTCTGATTAGTATATTGTCATGTTAAGTATAAAATGTTGTGCCAAAAGAGAGATTGAGAAAAGGAGGATGAGATTCATCATCCTTTTCTCGTTCTCTTAGTTTTAACCACTCCCGTATTTCACGGGAGACAGCCGAGAGGGCTGTTATGATTAGACAAAGTGTCTCAACCATTTTATTAAATCCTGTCAGTTTGTGGACTGACCAATATCTATATTGGATTCAAAGGTATTTGAGCATAGTACAAAACAGAGTAAGCATGCGGTGGAAGCATCCTGCTGATTTCTGTCCTTACAGAAAAACGGCTTCTGCGACTCTCTATCCGCAGGCAAAAGTGACGCCCTGCCTGCTTGTATCCCCATATCTTCTATCCGCCCTATCTTCCTTTGGCTCTCTGTCGTTTCAAAGGGCATGCT
>JAFZFW010000043.1 GCA_017555685.1 Methanocorpusculum sp. | reverse complement strand
GAACCAGTGCAGCAAGACCCTCAGCAAGGCTTGGGATACTCTTTGCCCCGGTTAAAACAACTTTTCCGGAACCGAAAACCAGCGCGGCAATTTTTGGTTCCTGCATGCGCAAGACGACTCCCGGGAAGCGCTTCTTGTTATACTCAGCTCCCGGAATTTGTGCCGCCAGAGATACAAGGTCCAGCGAATCGCTGAGCTTTGTTGATGCGACAACATTCTCTATTTTCAGGGACTCCGCAGGAAAAGTTGACATATGTTATAGTACAACACACATCTATATAAATACTCGGTTCAACTGAGGAAAAAAAACAGGTAAGAATGCTCATCAGAGCATTTACTGTATGATGATTTTAGTCGTATTCACGCCAGGTGTGACGGCACTTGGTACAGCGGAAGAATCTGACCTCGGATTCATCTGCACTGCGAATCTGTCTGAGCCACCATTCTGCAAGGTCGTGACCACAGTTTGGACAGGTAACTGCTAAGGTCGGTTTGGTTCCGAGGTTTTCGTCACCATCAACGATTAAGATATCGTTCTCCTGCATGTAGGCGACTTTTCTCATCTGCTCTTTTTCTTTTGCAGTGATTTCCTCTGCATAGCCGCATTTGGAGCAGGTGAGCTTTCCTTCCTTGGACTTCATGAGTTTCCCGCATTCTGGACAGAACATCATAGAATATAACGTTGTCTCTCGTGCTTAATAGCATTTACGGCCAGTATGCCTGTACCCATTGAATAAAGACTATAATCTGTCAGGGAAAACAGTTATCTGATTATGCTTGAGTTCCTTAAAGTCATCTGTTTCATGACTGCACTCATCTGCTTTGTGCTGTTCTATATACCCGGCAGATACCAGAAATATCTGGGGATTGCCGCATGGTCAGCACTGGTCGCAGGATTTGTATGCATGCTTCCTGAGTTGATTTTCCATGAAGGAAATGTATTCTATCCGGTGCTGATTATTCTCTGTCTTCCGCTGCTCTATATTACAATACGCCGCCTGAGAGAGGAAAACGAACCGGTGAAGAACTTCACGCGGGGGGCAGGAATTGCCGCGATTATTTATGCTCCGTTTGCAATCTTCGAACCGCTTGGAAACTGGCTGATTACAACAGTGGTCTTCTGGGTTCAGCAGTTCTTTAATCTGATTCAGTATCCGTACCTGATGTATGCCTGGAATATGTTTGAGTCCGTATGGCTTATCCCCGGATACTCGCACGGATACCGCGACCAGATTATTCTGGGATGTACCGGAATTACAGCAATCGCCATCTTAATCGGCGTTGTTTTCCTGACAAAGACCTCGGTTGGAAAGAAGATTGCGCTGATTCTTCTGGTGAGTGTGCCGATTTATGTCGTCAACATCTTCCGCAATGTGTTTGTGATTATGGCATACTTCGGGCAGTGGTTCCCGTGGATGGAGGATGTGGTAACACACGCAACCATCCCCGGCTTTGCAAGCTACTTCTGGTCGCATAATGTGATGTGTGAAGGCGGGGCATTCCTGTTAATTATCCTCATCGCATTCCTGCTGTTTAAGTTTTCACCGGGTCTGCTTACAAGTATCCGCGATATTGTCGATGTGTATGTAACTGACCTCCGTGCTTTGGTGAGAAAGAAATGAATTGTCCGTTCTGCGGGGCAGAGGATGAGGTTCTGGGAAACGAACTGGCATACGCGAAGTTTGATGCGTATCCGGTCTCCCCCGGACACCTGTTAATTATCCCGCGCAGGCATGCGGCAGACTGGTTTGATCTTGACTCAGCAGAACAGCAGGCCATACTGAATCTGGTATCTGAAGCAAAACTGCTGCTTGATGAAAAGTATTCTCCGGACGGATACAACATCGGCATTAACTGCGGGGAAGCTGCCGGGCAGACAATCTTTCATGTGCACGTGCATCTGATTCCCCGGTACGCAGGAGATGTGGAACATCCGCGGGGCGGAGTGCGGGGAGTGATTCCCGCAAAACGGAATTACCCCTGACTCTTTTTTCCCTTCTAAAAATAGTTACTTCCAGAGAATACCGGCAATTCTTTTGAGTAAATCAGACGCTAAAAGCCCGTCTCCTACCGCCTCTGCCGCGGCCTCGCCGGCACGTCCTTCCGCATACACTGCAGCACAGGCGGCATCAAATGCCGGCATGCGGGACAGCAGCCCGCCGGTAACGCCCGCTAAAACATCACCTGTTCCGCCGACCGTCATGGCCTCGCATCCGCTGGTGTTAAACCGCACACGAACTCCGTCGGAGATAACATCCGTTTCCCCTTTCAGGATAACAACCCCGCCGGAGGTTTTTGCCGCGTCACGCACAGCAGCCCCGCGGTCGCGGAGATTCTTCGGCGCTTTGCCGAACAGGCGGGCAAACTCACCGGCATGCGGAGTATAGATAGTAGCCTCCTGCGCTTTTGGAAGCGGCAGACGAAGAAGATCGGCATCGACTACCGCACGCTTTGCATGCGACACCACCTCGCGAACCGTTGACAGCGTCTCCTCATCTGTTCCCAGTCCCGGACCGGCGACAACCGCGTCCGCAGCTTCCGCCAGAGAAATCAGACGGGCCTTGTGCTCTGCAGTGATTCTATCTCCTGGCAGGCGCTCTAAAATCACATCCGGCATGAACCCATCCACAGGGCTTGCCACACGGACAATATCCGCCCCTGCCCGAAGCGCTGCTTCGCCTGCGAGAAATGGTGCCCCCTGATAAGGACCGCCGCCAATCACCAGAACTGTGCCTCCCGCTCCCTTATGGGAGGCAGGGCTTTTTGCCTGCACAGAAAGCAGGTCGCCTTCCCCGCAGAAAATCTCTGCCGCAAGAGGAATTCCGATTCTGTACACCTCAGCACCATCAGTCTTTGCCAGATGGAACGCACACACCCGGTCAGCACGGGCATCCGGCGTCGGGATATCGCAGGCGATAACTTTTGCCGGAGAAGCATTCATCCGTGAAACTGCCTCTGCATACAGCGGACGAAGCGTGGGGCGTGCTCCGGTTCCAAGCAGGCAGTCTGCGATAACATCCGCCTCAAACGGCGGAAGCTCATCAGCACTGCTGACTGTGTACAACTGAATCGGAGACGAGGAAAGAGCCGCAAAAGCAGAAGAAGCCTCAGGCGTCTTTGCACCAAAAGACACCACAGAAACTTCCGTCTCCTCAGCCAGATGACGGGCAGCCACATATCCGTCGCCTCCGTTATTCCCTGAACCGCATAAAAACAGAACAGAGCCGGGCTGTTCCTTCCGGATTGCGTTTGCAAGCTGCGTGCCGGCAGCTTCCATCCGCTCGCGGGCAGAAACCCAACGGTCCGCATTCTTATCCACGGCACGCATCGTCTCAGACGACACCACACCGGAAAGCCCGAACTCTGCAAGTTCTTTCATATTACTCTTTTTTTGCACTGCAGCAGCTGCAGTCGCCCGTGCAGGAATCATCGCACACCGGCTCTGCATTCTCCGTCACACCGGACTGCAGTCTGTCTAAAATCCACTGCTGGTCAACCATTCCGCACTCATGAACAGGATAGTCCCAGATAGGTTCGCCTGTGATTAAGCAGGACTGGTAGAGCGCGTACGGAAGTTCCAGGACACCTAAGTACTGCTCGTCTGCGAATGCCGCAAAGAAAATCTTCTCTTCGCCGTCGACCGT
>JAFZFW010000042.1 GCA_017555685.1 Methanocorpusculum sp. | reverse complement strand
ACAACGGCAGATGGAGTACGGTCTGCTGTTGCTGGTAATAACATCTAAAGAAAAAAAAAACATAAAACAATCGGTTTTGTGTTGCATCTACATGAGCGCAAAATCCTGCTTTCATTTCTACAGAGGATTAATCTAAATGCAGCGAACCTGCATCGCGTATGGGAAAATTTGAGAAATTTACAGAGATTCGCATATTGGTCTTCGCGGCAAATCTTGGTAAATTCTCTTGTGTTATGAAAAGTAGTGTGTATGCAAAACGCGCATACGGGTGTGTCGCTGCTTCGTGTGCCCTGCCTTCTTGCTTTGCCTGCTCGCCGGAATCGGGCGAGGGGATTGGCGTGGAGGCTTTCGCGACTAAGCCGTGAACAGGTTGCAAGATGCACTGCGTTACAAGACATGCGTTAGCAAAGATTCGCGGACAGCAATACAATACCGCAGCAAAACGGAAAATCCCTGCCTGCTGATACCAACCTTGATACATACCAAACGCAAATAGTATTCTACGTATTGGGTATGACAGCAGAGATTCTTGTAAGCATTGGAATGGCATTTCTCTGGGCGTTCTGGATTATGGTTCCGGCCTACATTCCAAACCCTGCCGCAGCCCTTGTCGGCGGCGGGACTCCGATTGATTTTGGAAAATGTGCAAAAGACGGACACCGTATCTTCGGTGACGGAAAAACCTGGCGCGGATTAATCGGCGGCATCTTCATCGGCATTATATTTGGTGCCGCACAGATGTACCTGGTATCCTACTTCCATTGGGACTTCCTTCCGCAGCACACATGGGTTACTGTCATCTCCCTTGCGACCGGTGCTCTCTTAGGAGATGTTGCCAAAAGCTACTTCAAGCGCCGTCTTGGAAAAGACCGGGGGGCAAAATGGCCTCTTGCAGACATGTACGATATGGTGATAGGCTCGCTTCTCCTCCTCGTAATCGCTCTTGCGGTAACTGGCGGATTTGGCTGGTTTGATCAGTTTGGCACGCTCTTCTTCGGCGTTCTGGTCTTCATCGCCATTATGATTATCTCCCCGGTCCTGCACCGCGGAGCGAATATTATCGGCTATATTCTTGGATTAAAGGACAGACCATGGTAAACAGAATCTTAGATTTATTAATTCAGTACAAAGCAGTTGAATTCGGAGACTTCACTCTTGCATCAGGTGCTAAGAGCAAGTACTATGTTGATGTAAAGACTGCCATCATGCAGCCTGAACTTCTCTCTGAGATTGCGGCTGAAGTCGCCGCAAAGTATGACTTCGATGTTGTCGCAGGCGTTGCTGTAGGCGGAGTACCTCTTGCAACCGCTGTTTCTCTTGCCGCAAAGAAGCCGTGCGCAATCATCCGCGCGCAGGCAAAGGATCACGGAAAATCCCAGATGGTTATTGGAACCGTAAAAGACAAGCGTGTCCTCTTAATCGAGGATGTAACAACTTCAGGCGGTTCTTCCAAGTACGGTGTTGATGAGCTTAAAAAAGAAGGCGCAATCGTTGAATCGGTCGTAACCGTTGTTGATCGCGAGGGCGGAGCAGCAGACCTTCTTGGAAAGGAAGGTGTCACTCTTCACCCGCTTGTTCGGGCATCCGAACTTCTCAACTAACTTTTTTTTGAGATATTATTATCTCGTATCATGACCTATCATATAGGACTATGCATAAGGAAGAATTATTAGAGCTCCATCAGATATTTTACGATATCAAAGAATACTACAAAGCATTAAATGCCGACCTGAAATTCCCGGAATACACTGCATTAAAAATCACTCCGGATCAGATTAACAGAAGCAAGCTCGAGCACAAATATGCTATCTTTGTCTTAGGCTCCGAGATTGCTGCAGCAATGAAGGAAATCGAGACCATCTCTTCCCGCGGTATCCCGGCACGCATGCGTGACCTTGCAGAGCGTACCTTAAAAGAGATGGAATCCGAGCACAAGAACTAATTTCTTTTATACTCTTTTTTTTACAGGTCAAGCCGCATTAAAATATGCGGGATGCCGTCCTCTAAGAATTCATCGGACACCTGTATGAATCCATGCTTCTCGTAGAGTTTGCGGGCATAGACCTGGGCTTCAAGCATAACTGCCTCTGCTGAATACTTCTCACGGGCTATTCGAATGCCTTCGCTTAAGATTCTGCTTCCAAGACCCTCTCTTCTGCGCATCGAAATAACACGGCCTACAGCAGGTGTATCAAATGAGACTCCGCGGTCAAGAACGCGGGCATATGCAAGAATCTTTCCATCCTCTTCGAGCCAGATGTGGTAGGCATCCAAATCTCTGCCGTCGATTTCAGGAAACGGGCAGTTCTGCTCAACCACAAACACATCCTGGCGAACTTTAAGAATTGCATACAGCTCTGTATTCGAGAGCTTGGAAAAATGCCTGACGAAGAGCTGCATAAAAAAAAAGGATTAGTTTTCTTCTTCGTACTTCTTCAGCTCACGGTCGCGGAGTTCACCGCGCTTGATTTTGCCGGAGAAGGACTTTGGAAGTTCAGTTACGAACTCGATTGCACGCGGGTACTTGTACGGTGCAGTCGTCGTCTTGACATGGTTCTGAATCTCCTTAATCAGTCTCTCAGAGCCCTGGTATCCTTCGTGTAAGACGATAAAGGCTTTGATAATCATACCGCGAAGGTCGTCCGGGCTTCCGACCACAGCGGATTCTTTGACTGCCGGGTGTTCGAGTAATGCAGACTCTACCTCGAACGGGGAGATTCTGTATCCTGAGGACTTGATGACATCATCGTTTCTTCCAACGAACCAGAAGTATCCGTCCTCATCCATACGTGCCTTGTCTCCGGTGTAGTACCAGCCGTTGACAAACATAGCGGCATTCTCCTCCGGATTGTCTAAGTACTCGCGGATAAGTCCTGCTGGTCTCGGGTTTAAGGAGATAGCGATTCTTCCAATCTCGCCCTGCGGAACTTCGTTTCCGTCATCATCGTGGAGCTGAATGTGCCATCCCGGAACCGGCTTACCCATGGAACCCTGGCGAACCTCCATTCCTGGCATAGTTGCAAGACAGCAGCAGGTCTCGGTCTGACCATATCCTTCGCGGATAGTGATACCGGTACCTTCCTTCCAGATACGGATAACTTCCGGATTCAGCGGCTCGCCGGCGCTCGTACAGGTACGAAGCTCGGAGAAGGAGAACTTCTTTAAGTCTGCGATGATGAGCATACGGTAGATGGTCGGCGGAGCACAGAAGGAAGTGATGCCGTACTTCTCGATGAGCGGCAGAAGCTCGGTTGCGAGGAATCTGGTTCTGTAATCGTAGACAAAGATACAGGCACCGCAAATCCACTGACCGTAAATCTTACCCCATCCGCACTTTGCCCATCCGGTGTCAGAGACGGTGAAGTGGACATCCTTATCGGTTAAGTCATGCCAGAACTTTGCAGTAACGGTCTGTCCGAGCGGGTGTCCGTAGTCGTGGAGAACCATCTTCGGGTCTTTCGTGGTTCCGGAGGTGAAGTAGATAAGCATCGGGTCGGTTGCAAGAACCTTGCGTCCTGCAGTAGCGACGAGTTTGGTGGATACCGGTGCCGGGTATTTCAGTTCATGCTGGTATCCAATCCATGGGGAGGAGAGACGCTCAAGCGGGTCATCGTCAACGACCATTCTGAGCTGGAGGTGCGGACAGTTTGCGGCAACTTCGTCCACTTTTGCCATATTTTCGCGGTCGGTGATGACCATCTTAAATCCGCCTGCATTGATACGGTATTCAATATCCTTGACGGTCATCATATGCGGGCTCGGACAGAAGACTGCACCAAGCTTCATAATTCCGAGGACTAAAATCCACCATTCCGGAACACGGTGCAGCATCAGTAAGATACGGTCTCCCTTCTGGATACCGAACTTCATTAAGATGTTTGCCGCTTCATTGGAGTGGATCATCATGTCCCAGAAGGTGAACTTCTTTTCTTCACCTGCCTGGTTGGTCCAGATCATTGCGAGGCGGTTTCTGTCCTCTTTTGCCCACTTCTCGATTACATCGAATGCGAAGTTATAGTGTTTCGGCACGTCAATGTGGAAATCACGATAGGTTTCCTCATAGTTGCCAATGTTGCCTGTATATTCGTCCATATTATAGCTCCTTACATGTTGGACTTCTTAAGATATATTCATTCGCGGACACTGTCCTGCAAAATGATGAATACCGGTAAAAGAAAGTACAGAAAAAGAGATGAAAAAGATAAGGGGATTATCCCATGAGGATACCGAAGATGAGGAACAGCACGGCAGCGACTACTCCTGCCAGAATTCCGTACCACATCTGGGTTACTGCGTGGCGGAAGTTGTCACATCCGCAGGCAGCAGACGTTAAGACGGTTGCATCAGAGTAGAAGCAGCAGTGGCTTCCTAAGACTCCGGCAGAGATAACTGCTCCGACGGAGAGTGCAACGTTTGCGTCCATCTGAATGGCTAACGGGATAACGATTGGTAATGCGATGATATAGAGACCCCAGTTGGTTCCGGTAACGAACTGGGTGATTGCGAGAGCCACGAAGACCACAAACGGCAACAGTGCAACGCCCACGTTTGCGGCTACGGTGTCAATGACATACTGGGTAAATCCGATCTGTTCGGACATTGCGGCAAAGACCCATGCAAGCACCATTAACAGAAGCGGCATAATCATGTTCTGCAGACCTTTTACCACACAGTCAGCAAACTCTTCTGCTGTCATGATGCCCTGTGCAAGGTAGAAGATGAACATGAAGACGATGGTACAGATTACTCCCATCTGCATGTCGATGTCGAAGAGGAAGGTGAAGAAGACTAAACTCAGAATCGGCATGATGAGGTTGATCATGCGCGGCTTTGTCGGAGTGCTTAAGGAATCTCCGCTGTAGAGGTCAATCTT
>JAFZFW010000041.1 GCA_017555685.1 Methanocorpusculum sp. | reverse complement strand
GTTACCGCATACGGTATCTTCATTGACACCATCCCGTACAGATTCTACAACATCATGGCACTCTTCTTCGTCTTTGCAACTGCATTCCTCCTCCGTGACTTCGGACCGATGCTCAAGGCAGAAGTTCGTGCAAGAACCACTGGTGCAACCATCAACCCGGGATCCGAGGTTATGGAAACCGAGCAGGTCATTGATGAAGAGAAGGAGGAAATCAAAGAGAACTATGGTATCTTAAAGACCTCCAAGAAAGTTACTCCGCCAAACATCTGGAATGCACTTATTCCGGTTGGTGTCTTAATCGTCTCCGCAGTCGTTCTGTTCTACACCAATGGTGCAGCAGCAGTTGGTGCAGAAGCACTTGAAGGACTCTCCTTCTTCGAAGCTGTCCGTGAAGCATACAGTGCATCTGATGCATCCATTGTTCTGTTCCAGGCTGGTCTCTTAGCCTGTATCGTTGCAATCATCATGGGATTCGTCGAGAAGATTTTCACCCTCAAGGATGGTATTGAGACCTGGGCACACGGTATGAAATCCATGCTCTTCGTTTGTATCGTCTTAATCCTTGCATGGTCCATCGGATCTGTTATCGGCGATCTGGGAACCGCACACTTCTTAGTTTCCAACCTCTCTGATGTCCTTCCGCAGTTCATTGTACCTGCATTAATCTTCATCATTGCAGCAATTGTCTCCTTCGCAACCGGAACCGCATACGGAACTATGGCAATCCTTCTTCCGCTTTGTATCCCGCTTGCAGCAGCAATCGTTGGAATCACCGGTATGGAGATTACCTCCTCCGGATCTGCATACGCATACATCCTGATGTGTTCCTCCGCAGTCTTAACCGGAGCAATCTTTGGTGACCACAGCTCTCCGATTTCCGACACCTCCATTCTCTCCTCTATGGGAGCAGGATGCAGTCTGCTTGACCACGTTATGACCCAGATTGTCTATGCAGTCACCGTCGGTGTTGTCGTTATCGCTGGTTACATCTTAGTCGGTCTCGGACTCAATGTCTGGATCACTCTGCTCATTATGGCAGTCATCCTTGTCCTCGTCCTCCTCTTCGCAGGAAAGAAGGTTCCAACCTGGGACGGCAAAGAAACTGCAGAGTAAGATTTGAGGAAAACAACCAAAACGGGGTTTATCCCCTACATTTTTTCCTTCCGGAAACCCGGAAGTTTCTCTTAAAAAAGTGTTTTTTAATTATTCCATACCTTCCGGGATTTCCGGATAGAGGAGTTTGCCGCTCTGATATGCCTCCGGGTCATATAAGACCAGATAGACCGTCATCTCATGTTCCTGCAGGAACTCCTGTATTGTCTCTACCGCAAGGGATACGGCTCTATCTATTGGATAGCCGTAGATACCGGCAGAGATAAGCGCAAAGGCAACGGTTTTGCAGTCATGCTCTCTGGCAAGTGAAAGGGATGTACGATAACAGGAAGCAAGAAGCTCCGGTTCTCCTGCAGTTCCTCCGCGCCATACAGGTCCGACTGCATGAATTACGTAACGGCAGGGCAGATTTCCTGCACCGGTAATTTTTGCCTGTCCGGGTTCGCATCCGCCAAGCGTACGGCATTCAGCAAAAAGGGCAGGACCTGCAGCAGCATGAATACACCCGTCAACTCCGCCGCCTCCAAGCAGCGTGTGGTTTGCGGCATTCACAATCGCATCAACAGGCATGACAGTGATATCAGTTCTGACAAAGCGTAACGGCATTTTTTCCTCCTGTGTACAATCAGATATTTTGCGTAAATGCATTTAAACATATGTATTTTTGGAAAATGTTCACAAATTGTGCACAATATATGCACAAAACAATAGACATTCCAAGTGAATATGGGAAAAAAGATTAGAGGGAAGGATAGGTGATATTCTCTGTCTCAAATGCAGTTCCAAAGCGCTGGTTAAACTCCTCAAGAACGCCCTCAGCAGTTAACGCAAAGGCAATTCCCGGATACTGAATCTCAAAGAGGGCGACTGCCGCAACGCAGGCACGCGGGCCATAGGTTAAGTCATTTCGAATCAGCCAGACCTGCCCGTTTTGTACGGCAGATACGCGGTCAAATCCTCTGCGGTCTTCAATCTCCTGCATGACGTCAGCAGTATTTTCCATACTGTTTACGAGTTTGATGATAATCTGCGGGTTTGCAGTAACCACCCACTCATCCGAAAGCTTCTTCGAGCCGGCATCCTGCATGATGTTCTCCCCAAATGTCCAGGAGATCAGCTGCCCCATACCGGTATCCGTTCCCTGTCCGTACCAGGCAGTGTAGCTCTCTGCATAGACAGTCCGGTGGGTTGATGCAAGCATGGATGCAGCACGAACCTCTTCCATAACGGATGAATAAAACTCCGCAATCTCTGCAGCACGTGCTTCCTGACGGGCGAGTTTACCAATTTCTTTGATGTCGGATACCATTGTTTCCGGCTTTGTGCAGTCCACATACACAACGGGAATGCCGGATGCCGCCAGAACCTCGGCATTCTTCGGCTTTGCATTCGCATAGGCAAGGACAACATCCACATTCATGGAGATGAGATACTCAACATCCGGCTCATTCCATGCACCAATAACCTTTGCACCGGCATACATCTTTGCCTGCTCGGCATTGTTGGCAATTGACTGAGAGATACCGACAATTTTGTCTGATTCTCCCAACAGATACAGAATCTCTCCCGCATTGGAGTTTAAAAGCGCAATCCGATCAATATTTTCCGGGACAACCGTTTTGCTGCCATCGGTATTCGTGATGACCAGGCCTTCCTCAGTTGGAGAAACACAGCCTGCCGTCGAAAGAACCAGTACGACGGCAAGTAAAGCCCAGAGCAATTTCTTCATACTAGTATGATGGTTCGTATGACAGAATAAATCTTCCTGTCTCCTTCTCCACCACTTCCGACTCAACGCCGTATACGTCACGAACCGCATCTGCAGTCAGCACATCTTCCGGTTTTCCGTCTGCGTAAATCTTCCCGTTTTTCAGGAGGACAACATGATCTGCATACCGCAGAGCGAGGTTTAAGTCATGGAGGGCAACAATCATCCCCGAGTTGTTTTCATGAACAACCTGCTGCATGACCGCCAGAGTCTCCAGCTGATGCCTAAGGTCAAGAGAACTGGTCGGCTCATCGAAGAGGAAAAACTCCGGGTTCTGTGCCAGAGCACGGGCAATAAATACCCGCTGCCGCTGACCGCCGGAGAGTTCATTGACGAACCGCTCTGCAAGGTCTTCGATGTGCATCGTAGACAGGGCAGCATCAACTGCTTCCAGGTCTTCATCCGAGACAGACCAGCTCATGTAAGGACGTCTGCCAATCAGTACTGTGTCTAAGACCGAGGTAAAGGATGTATAATGGAAGTACTGCGGAACATAGCCGATCATCTTTGCACGCTCGGCCTTTGACACAGCAGAGATGTCTGCATCATTTACCAGAATACGTCCGCATTTCATCGGGATAACATCCGCGATGGTCTTAATCAGCGTGGACTTGCCCGAACCGTTCGGCCCTAAGAGCGCTGTGACCTTGCCGGATTCGGTGGTGAAACTGATGTCATCTAAGACAACGTGAGATCCGTACCCCTGAGTCAGATTCTCAACAGAGATTTTCATGAGAGGTACCTCCCGTGTCCTCTGGTGATTAAGAAGAGGAAGAAGATGCCCCCTAAGACATACATGATAACACCAACAGGAATCTCCACTGGTGCTAAAATTACACGGGCGACAGTATCGGAAATCAGCAGAATCAGTGCTCCCATC
>JAFZFW010000040.1 GCA_017555685.1 Methanocorpusculum sp. | reverse complement strand
CCCGGCGTTTGAAGAGGCGCTTATCGGAAAAGCAGAAGGGGAGACCGTAACCGTTGTCCTCCCGCCGGAGAAGGCATACGGCAGGTTCAATAAACGGCTGATTGTTCCTATTAAAAGAAAGAAGCTGAAGCTCGAAAAAGAGCCTGCCGTCGGAGATATTATCCCGGTTGAGGTCTTCGGGCAGAAGTGCCGGGTGATTGTGGCAGAGGTGACGCCGACAAAAATCGTTGTGGATGGAAATCATCCGTTAGCCGGAGAGACGATTACCTATCAGATAACGATTGTCAAAAATCTAAGCCGGACAGAATCTCCCTGACCGCATCTGCCTGGTAATACCGGGCTTTTGCCATCTCTTTTTTAACCGTTTCCGGAAGACAGGAAGAAAACTTCCAGACAGTATCCGGCAGGGCAGGCAGTTCATCAAAAACTCCCGGGTCGTTTCCAATCTCAAGAAGAAGACGGGATATATCATAGCCTGCATCCGCAGTTTCAAATCCAAATATACGAACCGCAAACGGCGTTATACGCAGTTCATGTCCTGATGCGAGGCGCTGCCGCAGAAGACAGGCAATCACCCGGTTTACCGTCTCTCCGGCAAATGTGGAGACGACAACTGACCAGCCGTTTACCTCAGGTTCGGTTCTGATGTGGATTTTACCCGGTACAAAATCATCCGGAAGCCCGCGGATTACATCTTCAAGCATCTCTGCCTCCGCTTCCGGAAGCGGCAGGAGGGTGTATCCGCGGGAAAGAATGCATGCGGCACTGTGGCAGAGAAGCCGGCTTACCGCAGCAGCACTGCCGCTTCCCCCCCAGAACGGGCGCTTGATTCCTTTGGCAGCAGAAGACGGCTCGATAAGCGCTCTTCGATGTACGTCGTCCCTATGCAGAAGCCGCCAGGTCTTTCCGGTGAAGGTAAACACGCGTCCCGGATCTCCGGCAACAAAGCGGGCATCCAGTGTTCCCACAACCGTCCCGTCCGGGAGAACAGCAAGATATCCTCCGGTATCCTGAATCACCGAAAGAAGCGCCTTCCAGTTGGACTTGCCAAACTCTGCTTCCGCTCTTGCTCCTGTGAGATACAAATCTCCGGAACGGGCAAGGTATCCCTGTTCTTCCATGAAGGAAAGAACTGCGGCAATCGTCTCCTGCGGGATTGCGGAAAACGGCGTCAGCGCAGAAAGCGATGCAGTAATCTGCCGCTTTCCAAGACCTGACGAGCCTTTGAGCAGGAGAAAGAGCTGCTGTACCAGAACGTCTGCCGCAAACGCCGGCGGATGCAGGCTCTCGGACTTATGCTGTATCGCAGACTCGACTGCGGCTGCGGATATTAGCAGTTCACAGGGATTCTGGAGAATAAACATCATCTGTGCGGGCTTTCCGCGCCTGCCGGTACGCCCGAGCCGCTGCAGAAAAGACGCAACCGATAGAGGAGGTCCGAACTGCAAAACCAGATCCAGTTCGCCGATGTCGATGCCCAACTCCATTGTACTCGTGCAGATAACACAGCTCTCACCGCCTGATGCAAAGGAATCTTCGGCCGCCTTTCTTTCCTCCGGACTGACGGAGGAGTGGTGAATGAAAACATGCGGGAGCAGGCTTTGCAGAGGCTCGATTAATCGCTCGGCAAGGCTTCGGCTCTCGACAAAAATCAGTGCCTTCTTCCCGCGGACTGCATCAGAAGCGGCATTAATACGGGCGGAAAAGTCCGGTTCCACAACAAAGGAAAACAGCTTCTTCGAAGGCGGTGACGGAATCGAAATCAGTTTCTGCTTTCTTTCCGGCGCTGACATCCAGGCAAGAAGTTCTGCCGGATTTCCCACGGTTGCAGATAGACCGATACGCTGAAGATGGTTTTCGGATGCAAAAGACAGCCGGTCGATGAGACATCTGAGATGGACTCCGCGTGCGGTTTCAACAAAGGCATGAATTTCATCGACAATCAGAAACCGAAGATGCGAAAATGCCTTCTTCGAGTCACGGCCGGATAAAAGAACCTCAAGGGATTCCGGCGTTGTCAGCAGAATATCCGGCTCTTCTCCTGAGGAAAACCTCCAGCGCTCTGCGTCTGCGACGTCTCCGTGCTGAACAGCAACCTCAAGGCCTGCACGGTTTGCCAGTGCTGTAATCCGCTCAGTCTGGTCGTTGATGAGCGCTTTTAAGGGTGAGATATAGACTGCCGAAAGATGTCCTGATGGATTCTTGAGAATTGCATCAATCACCGGCAGAAATGCAGACTCGGTCTTTCCGCCTGCTGTCGGCGCCAGGACCAGAATATCATTGCCTTTTGCAACCGCAGAGAGGGAAGCCTCCTGTACCTCACGCAGCGTATCCCATTTCAGACCGGAGACGAGAATCTCCTGCAGAACCGGATGCAGTTCCTGAAATACATTCATGAACGGTAGACGGAATCAAGCTCTTCGCGGAACTTCTCCTGACTGATGGCTCCGAGGCGGATTTTTTCTACCGTGCCGTTTTTGATGTACATGATTGTCGGGATGGAGGAGATTCGCAGTTCCTGCGCAATCCACCGGTTCTCGTCGGTGTTGCATTTGCAGAACTGAATCTCCGGATATTCCTTTGCCGTCTCCTCGAAGATGGGGGCAAAGTATCTGCAGGGCCCACACCACTCAGCCCAGAAGTCAACGACGACGTTTGGTATCTGAAGGGTGAAGGTATTGAAGTTGGTTTCGTCCAGATGAACTACCGGCTGGGCCTCGACAGGTGGGGTTGTCATGACAGTTTGTTTGCTGTAAGAACATAAGAGGATTTCGCGATTGAACGGCGGCACATTAATCAGCCAGAAGAGGTAATGGTTATCTAACACATGCGCTACTATCTCCGAAAAGAGACTCTGATTGTCAGAGGTGACTTCCGTGCGGCAAGCAACGGCGCTGAAGGCGGGTTAAAGGACGCAAAAACGCTCTTAAACGTCACTGTTCCCCGCGGATTTTCGGAGAATGCTGCAGAGTATCTGGAGCGGGTATCAGCGCGAAACGGATTTCTTGCCCCCTACTTCGGGCTGCTTACCGCAGTCCCGATCACCAACCTCTGTATCGCCCAGTATGATTACATCACCGTCTTTGTAACGGCCGCGGTATCTGACCGGAACCGCACAATCAACATCATCGTAACATCTGCAAAACCGCTGACTGATGCTGCCCTCTTAGGTGCAATGATGACGGTGACTGAAGCGAAGATGAAGGTCATTGCCGAGCGAAAACTGCCCGCAACCGCACTATCTACCGATGCAGTAATCGTCGCGGCAGAGAAGAGCGGAGCTGCCGCAGAAGAGTTTGCAGGTCCGCTGACCGAAGTCGGCATGCGCATCACCAAAGCAGTCTATCAGGCGCTCACTGAAGCATTCGTTCGATTCGACAACTACCTCCTGACAAACTGGGGAGTGTCCCGCGGATGGGGAGGAGGAGCAAATGCAGCACTGCTCAAAAGAAAGCGGCCGTCATTTTTCATCTACAGCAGATATGGAGGCGAGCACTGGAACGAATGGGTGCCGGAAGGCTGTCCATACCACCCCTGCCACAATTTTGCTGAACAGCAGTGCGACTTCTGCTACTGCCCCTTGTACCCCTGCGAAGACACAGAGTTCTCGGAACAGATTGACACCCCGCAGGGAAAAATCTGGAGCTGTATGGACTGCCGCTTCATTCATGAGCCGGCAGTTGTCGCACACCTGAAAGCGAACCCGCAGGCAACAATGGCAGAACTGAAAGCCGCTCTGGAGCGGAAAAAAGAGTTAGTCGCAGAGGGAAACAAAGTTTCCTAAAATACGGATTCCCGCATCACCGCTTTTTTCCGGATGGAACTGTGTTCCCATAACATTTCCTGATGCAACCGCAGACGCATAGGAGATTCCATACTCGGTCTTTGCGATAGTGGCCTCCGGCGTCGTATCCGCATAGTAGGAGTGGACGAAGTACACATAGGTACCGTCCTCGATTCCCTCAAAGAGCGGGTGGTTCTGCTGCGGGGAGATAGAGTTCCAGCCCATCTGCGGAACCTTGAATCCCTCTGCTTTTGCAAACATTCTGATTCTGCCCGGAATAAAGGAAAGTCCTTCGTGGATGCCGTGCTCCTCGCTTTCCTCCAACAGCATCTGCATGCCAAGACAGATACCCATCAGCGGTTTTTCTTCTGCCTGCTCTTTGATAAGCGGAACAAGAGGAGCTAACATCTCCATGCCCTCGGCAAACGCGCCGACACCCGGGAGAAGAATGCCGTCAGCAGCTGCAATAACCTCCGGATCTGCAGTAAGAACCGGGGATGCTCCGGCAGCGGTTAATCCGCGAAAAACACTTCTCAGATTCCCTAAACCATAATCAAGAACAGCAATAGATGTCATAAAAACGAGAGTGGACCCGAAGGGATTCGAACCCCTGACCTCCAGCATGTAAGGCTGGCGTCATAACCACCTAGACCACGGGTCCCTGTTACCTTATACTATAGGCGTTTATTCCTTAATTAATGCTTTGAAAAAACACGGGGGAAAATCCCGTGTACTTCCGGTTCAGCTTATGCGAGACCGAAGGATTTGAGGGTGACTTCAGTGTCAACCTTTCCAACGTGGTAGACCTTTCCGGAGGAGACTTCGTTGATGATGACTTCTGCCGGGGAGAAGAGGTTCTTGTCGATCTTGTAGAAGTCGTAACCTGCTTCCTTGAAGATGTCATTGAACGGTCTGCCGTATCCTTCGGATGCGCAGCTTGGGATCTTCTCGAGGTAGTCGACGATTTCCGGTGCGTCCATGGTGAGGTTAATCTGACCGTGGTAGATGGTTGCATCGTTGGTGACACCCATTGCGAGCTTTGGACCGCGTACCGGCGGAATTGGTGCGGTACCTGCTGCTGCGATGATCTTTCTGGTGTCGAATCCGAGCTCATTGAGCTTGTAGACTGCAGTCTCAACACAGCGTCCTGCGACCTGGATGGAGCCGACGATAGAGGAGGTCGGTGCTACCAGTGCGCAGACGTTTGCGACATCAACCTTACACTTCTCTGCGATGGATTCCATGACTGCTGCGTTTGGCAGGCGGTCTGCCTCGAGACAGATGACTGCGTACTCGCTCTCGTCTTCGTAGCCGATGACTTCATAGGTGTGTTTCGGCTGGAGGGACAGTGCGCGTGCCGGTCCGGATCCCATTGCGAAGAAGTTCTCGTGCTTGACGGTCCATCCTGCTTTCTGTGCACCAAGGCAGGAGATTGCCGGGAAGTCGGTGTTGACATCGATGAAGGTCATCGGGAAGTTGCCGACCATTCCCTGACGGAATGCAATGTCTCCAAGGCCGCCCATGCAGATGCGGGTGAAGTAGTCACCGGCACCGAATCCGCCCGGAACACTGACACCACAGTCAACGATGCGTGCACCGTTGTCGAGTTCGTGGTATGCTACGTTGAATAAATCTGCGTTCTCTACGAGTTCTTCGAAGAGGTCAAGTCCTAATTCGTTTACACTTACCAAAATACATCCCCCT
>JAFZFW010000039.1 GCA_017555685.1 Methanocorpusculum sp. | reverse complement strand
GCCGCAAGCAGCTGACTTTTTTCTGTATAGATGACCTTCATATTTCTGCAGATACTATCTTAATACTGAAAGTACTTAAATTATAATCAAGTACAAATAATACAGACTTCATCTGAAGGCAGGTATATACAATATGGAAGAGCCAAATACAACGCCGGTCAAAGAGACCGAGGCTGTTTTAGAGCCCGTTTCCGCTCAGGAGGTTCCTGTTGAGGATTCGTCAGTTTCCGCGCGGGAGGAGGCGCCCGTAAAGGAGCATTATGCATCTGACGAGTATGACGCAGAACTTTTCGGCGGCGTGCGCTTCGATACGACAGCGGATATTCCGATTCCCGGGGCATTAATTGACCAGGTTATCGGCCAGGAGCATGCAGTAGATGTCATTAAGAAGGCGGCAACGCAGCGCCGTCACGTGATGATGATCGGAAGCCCGGGTACTGGTAAGTCTATGCTTGCCAAGGCAATGTCAGAGCTTCTTCCGAAGGAAGAGATGCAGGACATTATGGTCTATCCGAACCAGGAGGACAATAACAATCCGATTATCCGTGTGGTTCCGGCAGGCCGCGGAAAGGAGATTGTCGCCCACCACAAGGAGGATGCAAAGCGTCAGGCTTCTTCGAGAAATACGCTTCTTCTGGTCTTAATCATCGGTGTGCTTGGAATTTCCTTCATTTCCGGTCAGCTCCTGATGGGTATTATTGCGGTTGCGTTCCTGTTTATGGCATTCCGTTCGTTAATCCCGAAGGAGTCTGCCATGGTTCCGAAGCTGATTGTCTCCAACAAACCGGACAGCTGTGCACCGTTTGTGGATGCAACCGGTTCCCATGCCGGAGCACTCCTCGGCGATGTCCGCCACGATCCGTTCCAGTCCGGAGGTCTTGAGACACCGGCACATGACAGAGTCGAGGCAGGAGCAATTCACCGTGCCCACAAGGGGGTGCTCTTCATCGATGAGATTAACTCGTTAGAGTACCAGTCCCAGCAGAGCCTGCTTACTGCTCTTCAGGAGGGAGTTTTCCCGATTACCGGTCAGTCCGAGCGCTCTTCCGGAGCAATGGTCAGAACCGAGCCGGTTCCGTGCCGTTTCTTAATGATTGCCGCCGGAAACCTGGATGCAATGCAGTATATGCACCCGGCACTGAGAAGCCGTATCAGAGGTTACGGTTATGAGGTCTATATGACCGAGACGATGGATGACACTGCAGAGAACCGCGGAAAGCTTGTCCGCTTTATTGCGCAGGAAGTCAAGAATGACGGAAAGATTCCGCCGTTTGACCCGTCTGCAGTTTCCGAGATTCTCCGCGAGGCACGCCGCCGTTCCGGACGCAAAGGTCACTTAACGGTGAAGCTGAGAGATTTAGGCGGTCTGGTGCGTGTTGCAGGAGACTTAGCTATTAAGGAAGGAGCATCCACGACGACGCTTCGCCATGTCTTAGATGCAAAGCAGATTGCCCGCTCGGTTGAGGATCAGATGGCTGATGAGTACATCAGAAGAACCCGTGACTATGATTTAACGATTGTCGAAGGTACGCTTGTCGGTCATGTCAACGGTCTTGCGGTTGTCGGAAACGACGGCGGATCGGTTCTCCCGATTGCAGCAGAAGTGACTCCGGCACAGGGTGCAGGTTCTGTTGTTGCAACTGGAGGTCTGAAGGAGATTGCACAGGAGTCTATCAAGAACGTGAGTGCGTTAATCAAGAAGTTCTCCGGTGCGGATGTCAGAAAGATGGATATCCATGTGCAGTTCGTTGGTACGTACAATGTTGACGGTGACTCTGCTTCAGTTACGATGGCAACGGCTGTTATCAGTGCCTTGGAGGACATCCCGGTCCGTCAGGATGTGGCTATGACCGGTTCTCTTTCCGTCAGAGGAGATGTGCTTCCAATCGGCGGCGTTACCTATAAGATTGAGGCAGCGGCAAAGGCAGGCATCAAGACGGTTATTATTCCGAAGTCGAACTTAAACGATGTCTTAATCGAGGACCAGTATGCCGATAAGGTTTCGATTATTCCGGTCACGAGAATTGAGGAGGTCTTACGCTATGCGTTAGTCCCGACCGACAAGACCGAGTTTGAGGAGAAGCTTGCCCGGATGGGCCGTCACATGGAGATTCCAAAAGACGAGCCGAAGGAGAAGGAGAGCCAGTAAGGCTCTTTTTTTCTTCAATACCTTTTTTTCTGGTTGTACAGTTCGGTGTTTGCCCTGCTCACCTAAAAAAACCGTTGCGATAGCATCACGGGCTTTTCGGCGGGGCAATCAAAAAGTGATTTCGGGTTTCTCTTCATCCATCCAAAACAATTCAGAGACCCGGTTTCAGATAAGCACCTCAACATCGAACCGGTCGTCCCGCATGGAAAGGTCGAGGGCTTCGGAGACAGTCAGGTGTGAGAGCTGCACGGTTTTGAGATATTTCTGTGCGACTTCTGCTGCATCAGCCATCTGCTTTTTCGTTGGACGCTTCCATGGCTGACCGGGAACCGGAATGTATCCCTGCACCCGAAACGGGATGCTGTCGTCGAGGCTCTGCAGATACCGGCAGAGTCCTTCTACCTCATCCAGACCCACAAAGCCCGGGATATAGACGAGGTTTGCCTCCATCTGCATCCCGGCATCCCAGGCTTTCTCGAAGTTTGTATAAATCAGGTCCCTGGGTTTGCCGGTGATTTTGTAGTGCAGGTCTTTGCTCCATGCTTTGAATCCGACATTTGCATAGTCCAGATTTTCCGTCGGGATACGGGTGCCGTTGGTGTGTCCGAGTTTTGTAACCGCTCTAAGCTCCTGTTTGGCGAATGCCAGAATTTCATCCAGGTCCGGAGCAAGTGACGGCTCTCCGCCCATAAGGGATACGGTCTTTGGACGCTGACCGGAAAGAACGGTCTTAATCTCTTCAGTTGAGAGAAATGCCGCGGGCTTTGGCGTCATGAATCCGGGTTTGGAGTCTGCTCCCCCGCGGAGTTTATAGGAACAGAAGGGACAGCGGAAGGTACATCCCCAGTTGTGCAGCGTTGCGAAGTCATACTTTTTGTTGTAGGTAATCTGGTAAAATGCCATCGTGGACTCCTGTCTCGTGTTGATGATACGTTATTGATTTTGATATGTGTTTAATGTTACGATTATTAATTAAGTAATACTATTTTTGTAT